>NZ_JBMPPF010000014.1:0-137429 GCF_049339385.1 Undibacterium sp. SXout7W
CACCGAATTTTGCGGACAATACTGTCGCGATCGCTGCTGTCAATGTTGTTTTGCCGTGATCCACGTGGCCAATTGTGCCTACGTTGACGTGCGGCTTGGTGCGTTCGAACTTACCTTTTGCCATTTTGGACTCCTAACGATTTTGATGAGAATGCTCAGGCACGCGCCCGACAACTACAGACTTGAAACACCATTTTCATGGTGCCCTTGACGTGGATTGAACACGTGGCCTCTCCCTTACCAAGGGAGTGCTCTACCACTGAGCTACAAGGGCAGCTTCTTTTGAACAGATAACTGCACAAATAAACTGGAGCGGGTGAAGGGAATCGAACCCTCGTCATAAGCTTGGAAGGCTTCAGCTCTACCATTGAGCTACACCCGCAGGGGCCACCACTTCAGCCACGCACAAATTCTTTACCTGGTGGAGAGGGCTGGATTCGAACCAGCGTACTCGCAAGAGGGCAGATTTACAGTCTGCTGCCATTAACCACTCGGCCACCTCTCCTCAGGGAACTCAGAATTATGGAGATGTCGCCCCCGATTGTCAACTACTTTTTGAAAAGACCCGTCAAATTCCTGCAGAATTCCTTTGCAATCACTCTCCAGAGCATCAATACAAATTATTCCCAACGAATGACCATGGCAGTATTTGAAATCACTTATTTCCTATCGTGGGCGTGACAAGCTATGATTAAGCGAATTATTTTAGAAAAACAGAATCAATGGCACGCACCCAAGCACCTGACCACCATCTGCAACGAGACGAAATTCTGGAATGCGCGGCAAGCGAATTTGCAAAAAACAGCTATCCCGGCACCTCGATGATCAATTTGGCGATGGCCTGCGGCACATCAAAAGCGAGGCTGTATCACTACTACCCCAGTAAGGAAGCGATTCTGTTTGACTTGCTGGATCGCTACACTAAAGCCCTGATTGCGATTGCTGAAAAACATGAGGATTTACCGGCCCTGATACTGGCTTTTCTGACCGAATATAAACATTCAAGAACACGGCACATTGCCTTGTTAAACGATTTAAAATTTCTCGAAGAGCCCCAGCGTGCCGTTATCGTTGAAGCACAAAGAAAACTGGTTGATTTGTTTGCCGACAGCATACAGCGCAGCTATCCCGACATCGGGGCAACGCCTAATCGCGGTGCCATCACCATGCTTTTATTCGGGATGATCAACTGGACATTTACGTGGCTAAAGCCTGGTCAGGATAGCGACATGCTGTCGTACGCAGATTTTGCCAAAATGGTGACGACAATATTCATGCATGGCATGGATAAATTAAATAGTGAACACTAACTTTAGTTGGAAATATTTTTTACTGACTCAGTGATATCGCTTTCGATATTCCCTGATCAACGCGGATAATTTTCTCGATTACGGCAAGACCAATTGAAGGGCATTCAATTGCGCGCATGCGACAACTGAAACGAATCAATACCATTAAATTTTTCCAGTTCAATTGCCAACACACTTAATGACGCTGCGAACTTGCGGTCGATGGCCACAGCAACAAAGCGCCATTCAATTTTTCCATCCTGAAACGCAATGTTGACTGAGCCTTCGGCGATTTCATAGCCATGAGCGAATGCGGCTTGGCGCAAAGCATCCGCAGTCGGTGCACTGGCCTCACAAAAACGCATAGAAATTGCTACCGCAGGTCTGGATGGCAAACATGATTCAACCCTCACAATCAAGATCATGCATGCCGCTGACAGCAATGCCAGTAAAATGGCAGCCGCGTAAAATCCTACTCCCACCAGGATACCGATGGCTGACGATGCCCATAGCGAAGCAGCCGTCGTCAGGCCACTGATCGTAAAACCTTCCTTCATGATGACGCCGGCTCCCAAAAAGCCAATGCCAGTCACGATGCCTTGTATGGTGCGGGAAGGATCCAGATTCACTGGTGACAATGCCCGTCCACCGTACCAAAAATCCGGATAACCCGAGATCACCACCAGTGCAGCAGATGCCATGCATACCAGTCCATAAGTGCGCATACCGGCAGCTCTGCCATGATAAAAGCGCTCATAGCCGACAACAAATCCAAGCAGCATAGCGCCCGCCAGATTCAGAAAAATAATGATGTTCGCGTTCAGCTCAGCTTGCGACCAATAAGCCATGAAATAATTCATATACTCAGACATAAAACAAAATGATATAAATAATTTTTATAGTGTAACAACAGCACCGGCTAAAAGGTGGATTTGCGTTGAAATACGGTGACAAAATCAATGCTAGCTCTTTGAGTATCACAAAATATCGGACAAAACATGAATACGGCGAGCTTTACTCCAAGAGCTTTACGATATAATGCTCGCTCACATTCATTGGGGAGTAGCCTGCTTCAGTCTGTTCTGAAGAAATCGCATCAACATACTTGATCAAATTGATCATGGTGCGGTTGATCTGATTAGTACGCAACCGGTTTGATCTGTTGCCACACTGATTTGATTGGGCAAGACCTTTGATAGTTGCGCTTCTGATTGCCAGGGACTGGGCAGAAGTGTGTCTATCATTGGTTAAGACAAGCCCGGTTCCACACTCAATCATGGAAGCTTTCCTCGTCTCTCTGCTCGCTGTTACCGTTGGTGAAATTGGTGACAAAACCCAATTGCTGGCACTACTACTGGCGGCGCGCTATAAAAAACCTGCCCCTATCATTCTTGGCATTCTGGTTGCCACGCTGGCCAATCATGCGCTCGCAGGTCTGCTTGGTCAGTGGATAGCGCAGCATATTTCTGCCGATGTATTACGCTGGGCGCTTGGCATTTCTTTTCTGGCGATTGCTGCATGGACACTCAAACCCGATGAAATGGACGATGATGGCCTGAATGAAAGCCATTACGGTGTCTTTATGCTGACCTGTGTTACTTTTTTCATTGCAGAAATCGGCGATAAAACACAACTCGCTACTGTCGCGCTGGCCGCAAAATATACTGATCTGTCACTGGTCATTGCAGGCACCACGCTAGGTATGCTCGTCGCTGATGTGCCTGCAGTGTTTTTGGGCAAAATCGCTGCACCGAACTTCCCTTTTAAACTGGTTCGCTGGATCGCCGCTGGCGTGTTCGCCATTCTCGGTGTATTGGTATTACTTGGCATTGGCGACCGCTTTCTTTAATACCCTTCATGATTACAATATATCACCATCCACGCTGCTCAAAATCCAGAGAAACACTGGCCATCGTCGAACAAATCGCGACCGACCAGCATCTGGCATTGGAGGTGATTGAGTATCAGAAATCACCCCCGACACCAGAGCAATTGACACAATTATTACAACAACTCGGGGGCGACATCCAGACCATGTTACGCAGCAATGAGGAAGAATATGCGTTACTGGGTCTGGCACATGCCGATGCCGCAACCGCACTGGCCGTACTGACCACTCATCCGGCATTATTGCAACGCCCTATCGTCAGTTACAACGGTAAAGCCGCTATCGGACGCCCTCCGGAAAACGTCCTCTCCTTATTCAAGAAAGCCTGAAACCATGTCGGAAGAATTTAAACTGGCCGCAGGAAGCCGTATCAAATACGGTTGCGCATCCACTTCGTTATACGCGATCCTGCGTCATGGCATCCCTGCGGATGCACCAAGGCATGGGTTTGAAGCTCCTGCTGACAGCGTAACCCAAGGCATTATGGTGGGTGAACTGATGGCGTATTTTTCTGCTTGTGCAGCCTTCTGTAACAACACCAGTGCCCTGCATCATACGCATCAGGACGTCATGGCAACGTTTGTCGGTGCACTGCAGGAAAAGCATGGTGAAAAACCTGTCATGCCAGAACTGGAAGCCATTGCGGCAGAAGCCGGATTGCCGGTCATACTGGAGATTGAACTGGCAGAGGATTGCATCTTACTCGCCGACGAACGCTTTGTGGGCGCGACAGAAGCTGAAAAAAGCTGGAAACTGTGGCGCAGCGGCAGTTTGCAAACCAGTGCCGGAATTCCTGCTAGCTGGATCAAACAATTTTATTTTCCGCGCCTGCTCGATTATCGCGATGTTGGTACCGCCAGAAGCCCTCGTATGCTGGAGCAGACGACAGATAGTGCGCTGATGGTGGGTGGGCTGATGCAAGCCTGGCACAAGGACACACCCGCTGACTTGCTGACTGCCTTCAAAAAACAATATGGCCGGACGAACTTTTCTCAGTCATTGACGTTTGATGAAACAGGGCTGGAACGCTTTTTCAATCTGAACGCAATGCTGGACCCGGCGACCCGCCTGTTGAACCAAATGACCATCTGGCAGGACATTGATGCTCTGGCAAAAAAACAGGAAATCCAGTTAGGCTGAGTGAGTTCCTGGCAAAGAACATTACACCGCGCATGAGACGATGCATCATTCTGTGCCGGTCAGCAGCAACACTGACCGGCCTGAAAATTAATTCGCAGGATTGCGTTTAACAAAGAACAGCGCCGTACCGATCGCCATCAGAATGCCACCGAAAAAGCGATTCTGCCCTTTAAGCCAGCGTGGATCACTGAAATAACGCTGCATGGTGGATGCGGCAAATGCGTAGCTGTGCATCACCACCAGATCGACCGCGCACATGGTCACGCCGAGAATCAACAACTGCGGTAACAGCGGTGCATCATGCGAAATAAATTGCGGCAATACAGCAACCATGAAAATAATCCCTTTTGGATTCGTCGCATTCGTCAAAAATCCAATCAGAAAGCGCTTACGCCAGTCAGGAATAGCGCTTTGCGCAGGCTGAGCAGTATCTTCTTCCTTCACCACTTCAACGCGCGCGCGCCATTGATTGATGCCAAGATAAATCAGATACAGCGCGCCTATCGTTTTGACGATGCTGAATGCAACTTCAGATGCCATCAGGATTGATCCCACGCCAGCACCTGCAATCGCCAGAATCATCAGCAAGCCGACTTGCAGGCCAGCAATGGTGGAGCTGGTTTTTTTCACGCCATAATTCAAACCATGCGACATCGATAATACCGCACCGGAACCCGGCGAAATTGCAATCACACATGCGGCAAAAAAGAAGGTGAACCAAGTAGTAAATGTCATCGCAATCCTTTTAAAAAATGAAATCAGCGTTCTATTCTAGCCTGTCTGTCGCCATACAGTGCACGGTGATCGACACCAGGCGACAACGAAGATTTGCCCTCACACACCAACCGCCGTCTCAGAATGATGCATGATGGTGTTAAAGATGTTGGATAGTGGCGGATGATTGATGGGTTGATGGGTTGATGGGTTGATGGGTTGATGCCCGCCAGCTTGACCGCAGTTCAAGGCAGGCAATGGACATCACCATGGCCGCGAAAAAAAGATAGCAAAGACAACCCCACTCCACCTGACGCAAGCCTATTCAGTCATATTCACTGAGCATGCTCAAAAACGGCCTGCAACAATACGCACGTTGCAGCGCGCTAGTTGCGTAACATCGCGGCCAGCAACTGGCTTCTCAGCGTTTTAATCAGCGCCGTTTCATCCGGAGGTACGCCTTCCTCTGCGGGAACAGCACGATCTGCATAAAACAGACCGAGGGGCTTTTTTTGTACCACCAATGGCAAAACGATGAAGCTGCGCGCATTGGGTAAAAGTTGTCTGTGCCAGTCTGGTAAAAGATTTTGGATTTTGGGCACGCTGGCATCTGAAATCATCAGATCAACATTGTTGTTCATCGCCAGATGAAATAAATCTGCTTCTGCCTGGGCCGGAAAAACAAAGCCTTTTTGCCGTTCGGCGTATTGATCACCCACCGCCACCCTGGCAGTAAAGCGGGCACTTTGCAGATCCCTGAGGCACACCGTGGCGAAACGAAAACCCATGCTGCTGTACAAGGTTTCCAGCACCAGCAATATCAAATCATTTAATCTGAACTGATCTTCTGCCAGCATTTGCGTCACATCCTGTACACCTGCCAGCAACAAATCACGCGCATGTACCGGCTTGCCACTCAGATAGCGCTCGTTTTCCTGCATTTGCGCCGGATCGTAGGCTTTCAGCAAAAATTCGCTAGGCAATTCTTTTTCGGACAATGGCTCGACATCTCCGGCATTGGCGTCCGGCATGGAAATGTCCATACTCTTGGCAAGCTGGCGGGTTTCGCTATCCACTTTTGCCAGCATATTGTCCATGATGCCAGCATCCAGCTCCAGCACCTTGCCATACCGCAGCAACAGGCTCTTACAAGCAGCCTTGAGATCGGCACCGGCAGAATTCACCACAATCGCAGCCAGCGCATCGCTGAAACTGGCAACTTGCTTCAACCATTCGCCACGGTGCGACGTCATTTTTAATTCGCTGGATGGCAAGGCTGCCATGGACTGCACGATGATGTCGGGAATTTTCCATTCCTGTAACGCCATTTCGCCAAAGCGCTCATAGCTGCATCCGAGCAAGACTGCACTGGCTTCGGCAGCGGTCGTCTGTCCTTTGCTGGTCATTGCCAGAATACGGGAATACAGATCATGATCGAACGAAGCCACCAGCACGCGCCCGACGTTTTTGAAGAGCGACACCACCGCCGCTTCTTCGCCATTCTGAAAGCGCCCGCGCTGTGCCATTTCACGCCCGATAATGCTGGCGCACAGCGCTTGTATCAATTCTTTCCTGACACTTTTGGCGTGTTGCTTATCTTTAAAACAATCTACCAGCAACATGGCCATGGCGCTGGTTTTAATGGTGTTAAATCCGAGCAGAAAAATCGCGCGGGAAATCGTGGTGACCGGCGCACCTGAGCTGGTGCGGTACTGGATGGTATTGGACAAACGCAGTATTTTTTGGGTCAACCCCACATCTGACAAGACAAAATGTGCGAGCTTAGAGACGGAATCTTCGCCCGAGGACGTGATCTGTACCACCTTGGAGATGGCAACACCCAAGGTCGGCAAATTATTGTCTTCTTTAATTTTTCTCAACAGCCGGTCACGCGGCGGCTCAGGTGCATGTTGTCCAAGGTTTGCGGAAGGTTCGGTTGCCATGATTCTGCTTATTCTTTTTTTATAGTGGTAAGTGCATTCAATTCTGATCACATGTCATCACGTACAATCACATGCGATCACGTATGACCAAATGGCAAAATAGTCCGTCAGCAACGTCAACAATTTCCGACTTGTGCCACTGTGAAATCAACTTCTGCACATGAGTTGCGGGTGCGCCGCCACTGATTTTTTGCGATGCTGATTATTTAACACTACGGTTAGTGATGCCGTATTTTTTCTGCATTTCGTTGTACAAACCGCGAATCGCTTTCAGACGGGGATTCATCGGGTCCAGACGGCGGGCTGATTCGATCAGCATTTTTGCCTGCTCGCCGACGGTTTGATCCCAGCCAAGATTTTCCAGACATTTCAGTGCCGCCAGCGCCGCATTCATTACCACCTGCGGATTATCAGGCGATTTGCGGGCAGCTGCCGTCATCAGATCAACGGAACCACGGAAATCGCCCTGCTTGGCTTTCTGCACACCCAGCGCCACCAGATCCATGACTTCTTTCTGACTGCGCTGCGCCAGTTCTTTACCAAGATGACCTTTGCCTGCACTTTCGAATACACCCAATGCGCGCGTCATGACTTGCTGGCTGCTGGCATTTTTCATGACATCGAGAATAATCTCGGAGGCGTCACCTTCCTGATCGTTGTCGAGGCAGCTTTTTGCCAGCCCCAGCTTGGCACCGGTAGACAGCCCGATATCTTCACGTGACGCGACAACGGCAGCCCCAAGCTCTTCGCTCAGGCGCACGTCGCCCGTTTTAGCATGTACCATCGCCGCGGAAATCGCCCGGCAGGCTGCGGTTTTTTTGAGACCGGACATATTTTTTTCCATGTCCCGGATCACCGATTTCGCCTGATCGGTATCGCCTTTTTTGACCAAGGCACCAACCAGATTCATATGGTCTTCCGGGTCCCGGAATTCTGAAAATTTAGCTTTGCTGACAACCTTTTTGAACACGTCTTCGGCAGTTTCGATGTCGCCGGTTTCCATGGCAATCCGTCCCAGATTGCGCAAGCGCCTGACTGCGTGCGGCGACACACTGACCGCGGTATCAAGTACGACTTTTGCCTCTGGTAACTGGCCGATCATTTCATGTGTTTTGGCGAGCCAGTCATAGGCATCCATGTATTTACTGTTTTCAGCGACCAGATTTTTGAGGATATCTTCGGCTTGCTGGTATTTTCCCTGCATGAACAGGGTTTTTGCGAGGCCCAGCCGGGCCCAGGCAACGGCCTTGAGCTCAAACAAATGCACATACAAGGCCTCTGCTTCTTCGGCTTCCCCCTGGATGACGTGCAATTCTGCGCGCAGGCGCATGAAATCAATGGCGTATTTCGGATAATCCCGTTCACCGTGATGGCAGGCAAGAATCGCTTCGACGATCGCACCTTGTTCCATGAGTGCATGTACTTCGACAAACGCCTTACGCTTTTCTAGCGCCCGCACCACGCGTTCGAGCAGCATGTCGGCGGTAAAAGGTTTTAACAGGTAATCGGAGGGAGCCAGTTCTGCGGCGCTGACGACTTTGGCATACGAGCGTTCGGCAGTCACCATGATGAAGATGGTAGATAAAGGCGTCAGCTTGTGATGGCGAACATCTTCCAGTAATTGCTGTCCGTCTTGCCCGACGCCCAGATCGTATTCGCACAGAACCAGATCGAATACCTTGCCTTGTATTGAGCGCACAGCGGTGCCGGCCGTCAGCGCGTGTTCGATTTTTGTAATGCCACACAAATTAAGCATATTGTGCAAACTGACCCGCATTCCCTGATGCGGTTCAATGAGCAATGCCCGGATATCGCTGAGTTCGCTCATTTCAACCTTTACTGTAATTGTGTCTCCACTACCATTCACTGCCGTATCAGCATTGTCGGCCACTGCATACTGCTGCGTCGGCATTCTCAGGATAGATCCTAATTATAGGAAGGTGACGGCAATGTGGCGCAGAAACTTTAACCCTGAGACCATGATTGTTGCAACAGAAGAACAATTTATATTATTTAATATTATTTAAAAATGCGGGCAAGCAGCAACACCAGTAATGAAATCAGTATCGTCGACGCAAACGGAAAAGAAAACGTGCGTCCAAACAAGCGAAACCGGACATCGCCGGGCAAGCGACCGATACCCAGTTTTTCCAACCACGGCAAAGCGCTGGAAAATACGATCACGGCCAAAAAAATCGTCAGTACCCAGCGTATCACCACATACTCCCCATCAATTTAAACAAAACGCGCTTCTAGTCAGCAAGATCAAAGGCTTTCAAAATATACTCCCCATTAGTATATTTTTACTCATAAACGATGGCTACGATCCTGACGCAGCAACCCAGACGGCAAATCCATCTGACACCCCACCATCAACACCTTGAATAACTCACCCATTTCGGCGGGAGAAACCAGCTTTTGTAAGGCATTCGCTTGTGGCAAATAATGCATCACCTGCTCTGCCGATGTTCTCGACAACAGCTGGGTAATACCTGCTTCGATCAGCAAACTGGCCTGGCTGGTGTAAGACAACAACTCCACTCCGCCATCCAGTGCGGCCTTTGCCATCGCTGTAAAATCCACATGCGCCGTAATGTCCTGCAGACCCGGCAAATAAAACGGATCTGGATGCGCATGGTGACGATAATGACACATCAGGCTGCCCTGATGACGCTGCGGGTGATAATACTCAGCCGCCGGAAAACCGTAATCAATCAGGATCGCCATGCTTCCGAGGCCGGTGTCGGCATGACCCGCCTTCAACATCTGCGCCAGACTGTGCATAAAACCACTGGCAACAGCGTGCACTTCGGTCATGTAACCAACCGGCAACTGTTCGGCATCCGGAATCTGAGCGATGTGATCCGCGATATCTGATTGACCGACCTGCCCGGTTTGCTCTGTTTGTTCGGTTTGTTCGGGGCGTTCGCGGTAAATCAGACGGGCAGGCGTTTCCTGTGTCACGGCTGCCACGCCGATCTCGCGCCATCCCTGTTCAGTCTTGATCACAAGATCAACCGGCATGGCATCGAGCACCTCGTTACCGATGACGAGACCGCAAAAAGCCTCTGGCATTTGCTGCAACCAGACCACCTGCGGAAAGTCGCGCAACAAAACTTCCTGACGTGCGCGCAGTTCGCCGGACAATTCCACGATAAAATAGCGGTCGATGACAATGCCGGAAGATTGGCATTCTGTTAAAAAATCCAGTGCCAGCTTGCCAGTGCCAGCGCCAAATTCCATGATCTGCGGCGTCGTTTGCTTCAGCAGATCAGCAGCCAGGGTTGCCAGCGAAGCACCAAATAAGGACGACATTTCCGGTGCGGTTGTAAAATCACCGTCTTTGCCTAATTTTGTGGCACCACCGCTGTAATAACCCAGATCCGGCGCATACAGCGCCAGCTCCATGTAACGGGAAAACGGTATCCAGCCTGCATGACTGGAAATATCATCGAGAATCAACTGTTGCAACGCGTGCGATGCAGCAAGCGCATCAGGCGCCGGGACAGGAAGTGAAAGTGTAGTCATACCGGCATTGTATTAAAAACGCCATTGCGGCGTTCAACTTTTGACATTTTGATCCTCAGCGAGCATACATTCATGAACCATTCCGTTTCCAGTCCACGCAGGGTCGCCATCGTCACGGGCGCTGCCAGACGTATAGGACGGCAAATCGCCCTGACGATGGCAGAACAAGGCTGGGATATTGTGGTCCATTTTGGCCAATCGGCAGAAGAGGCCGCCAGCGTGGTCGCTGCCATCCAGACACTGGGATGCCGCGCGATTGCACTGGCCTGCGATCTGTCCGACGAAGCTGCAACGCGGCAATTGTTTCAGGACGCACAACATCAAATGGGCCGCATTGATTGCGTGGTCAACAACGCCTCCCTGTTTGAAGAAGACCAGGCCAGCACTGTCAGCCAGATGGCACTGGACAAGCACATGCATGTCAACCTCGCCGCGCCGCTGATTCTGGCGCAGGCATTGCATGCGGCAACACCCGAAGGGCAGCAGGCCTGCGTCATCAACGTGCTGGATCAGAAACTGTACAACCTGAATCCGGATTTTTTTTCGTATACGCTATCCAAAGCTGCACTACAATGCGCGACCACCATGCTGGCGCAAGCAATGGCACCAAAGCTGCGCGTGGTCGGCGTGGCACCCGGCATCACGATGGTGTCCGGTCATCAGAGTCAGGATGATTTTGAACAGGCGCATCAGGCTACTCCTCTGGGGCGTTCCAGCACGCCAGAAGACATCGCCCGCACCGTCTGTTTTATCGCCGACAGTCCCGCCATGACTGGCACAACCATACTCGTCGATGGCGGCCAGCATCTGATCCCACTACAGCGCGATGTGATGTTTCTTGCAACGGCAACAACAAAGCATTCCTGAAGAATTACCCTTTTATCTTATCGAGCTCATTATGTTATCCATTCTGCACCACCCACAACTCGCCGATTGTCGCCGCCTGTTTTTACGCAACTACGAAATTTCGATCAACATCGGCGTTCATGAGTTCGAGAAAAAAGGCGAGCAACGTGTTCTGATCAATGTCGATCTGTATATTCCGCTGGCACTCTCCACCCCCAAAGACGACCAGTTGGAAGAAGTCGTTGACTATGATTTCATGCGCGGCTCCATCGCACAGCGTATTGCGCAGGGCCATGTGCACCTGCAGGAAACCTTGTGCGATGATGTGGCTAATATCATGTTGTCTCACCCGCGTGTACGCGCAGTCCGCGTATCCACAATGAAGCCGGATGTTTATCCCGATTGCGAAGGCGTCGGCGTTGAAGTATTCCAGATTAAAAACGAAATTTAAGTTCTGCCATGCAAGCTCTCAATGAATCTTTAGTTGATGTCGTGCTCGACACCAGCACTGCCAACACTGGTACGCGCGCCGACACCGGTGTGAAGTCGCAAGAAAAAATCACCTACGAAAATAATAAATTACACAAGCGTCTGTGCCGTCTGGTGGGTCAGGCGATCGGTGATTTCAATATGATCGAAGACGGTGACAAAGTCATGGTCTGCCTGTCCGGCGGCAAGGATAGCTATGCCCTGCTCGATATCCTGATGACGCTGCGTGAACGCGCGCCGATACATTTTGATATCGTCGCGGTGAATCTGGATCAGAAGCAGCCGAACTTTCCGGCCGATGTATTGCCGACGTATCTGGAAAAAATCGGCATTCCGTATCACATCGAAAATCAGGATACGTACAGCATCGTCAAGCGCCTGATCCCAGAAGGTAAAACGACCTGCTCACTGTGCTCGCGCCTGCGTCGTGGCATTCTGTACCGCGTTGCCGATGAACTGGGCGCGAATAAAATTGCACTCGGCCATCACCGTGACGATATTCTCGAAACCTTTTTCCTGAATATGTTTTTCGGCGGAAAAATCAAGGGCATGCCAGCCAAACTGCAATC
Organism: Undibacterium sp. SXout7W; assembly: GCF_049339385.1. Lineage (NCBI taxonomy): Bacteria > Pseudomonadati > Pseudomonadota > Betaproteobacteria > Burkholderiales > Oxalobacteraceae > Undibacterium > Undibacterium sp. SXout7W. Next base: position 12,407 of record NZ_JBMPPF010000014.1, read on the forward strand.
GGATGATGGCAAGCACATCGTCATCCGCCCGATGGCGTATGTCAAAGAAGCTGATACCGAGCGTTATGCAGAAGTCAAAAATTTCCCTATCATTCCTTGCGATCTGTGCGGCTCGCAAGAAAATCTGCAACGCAAACAGATCAAAAATCTGATGCGTGAATGGGATAAGAAATATCCGGGTCGTGTCGATAATATTTTCTCGTCTTTATCCACCGTCGTGCCTTCTCATCTGATGGATAAAAATCTGTTCAACTTCACTGATTTGCAAATAGATGGTGAAGCGAATCCGGATGGCGATATCGCCTTCGATGACGAGCCATGCGCCACGCCAACCAACAGCGTGATTCAGCTGCATCTGGATCAGGATTAAACTTGTTGAAGTGCTGCATTCTGCATACCAGAATGCAGCACAGTGATGTGTGGATGTCGTCTATTTCGATTCGCTTGATTGGCTATGTATCACGAATGCGATCAGCTTTTTGATCACTTATTTTGAACAGTTATTTTGATCAATTTTTTTGATCCATTTTTCTTGATCAAATTCCTTCGCTCAGCTCCTTCATTCGACTCCCTGATCGAATGCAGGATTCAACATATTCAGAACAAAATCTGATATTACCCGTATGTGCATTTCGGGTATCACGCAATCCGTTGTCCTTCCTTCCAGACGCCAAGAACCACGGGAATTCCCTGTGATAAGCGCACCCGTACAAAGTCGGCCCGTAAGCCAGTGGCGATTTCGCCGCGATCCTGCAAACCGACCATCTGTGCCGGATTGCGCGACACGGTAGCGATCGCTTTTGGCAAACTGAATCCCTGCTCCTGCAATAAAAATGCAGCATGCAACAGACTCGCCGGTACATAGTCGGAAGAAAGCACATCGAGTAAATCTGCCCGTGCCAGTTGCGCAGCAGATACGTTGCCGGAATGTGAACCACCGCGCACCATGTTCGGTGCACCCATGATGATGCCGAGACGCTGTTCGCGGGCAGCATGAGCAGCGGCTAATGTCGTTGGAAATTCAGAAATACTGACGCCATCATCCACGCCTTCTGTCACATGAGCAACCGTCGTGTCATCGTGAGTCGCCAGTGGCACAGGTCGCGCCAGACTGCGGCAACTCGCCACCACGCTCTGCCGGTTACTGGCGGCATAGGTTTGCTGACGCACCAGCAACCGTTCCAGCATGTATTCAACCTTATCCTCACTCCAGCCACGTTTGCCGGACACATAAGTGCGGTAATGCGCCAGGTCTGTCCACTGACGTTGGCCCGGTGTGTGGTCCATCAGCGAAACCAGTCTGAGTCTGTCATCGTGCAGATAGGGAGAAAACATATCCAGCAAATGTTCTTCTGCCAGCTCCAGTCGCATGTGAAGAAAATGATCTGCCCGCAAAATGCCGGCGTTGGCAGCATGGCGCAGACCCTGCGTACAGGCGTACAAGGTATCGTTGCGCATACTGTCAGAATCGATATCGCCGACAGAAATCGCATCCAGCACCGTGGTAATGCCGGCCGAAGCAATCTGCGCATCATGCGCCATGATCGCGGGCAGGGTCGGCCAGTTCACCTTTGGCCGTGGCATCAGATGTTTTTCGAGATTATCCGTATGCAATTCGACCAGACCGGGCAACAGATAATCGCCACCCCAGTCTTCGACAGGAACATTCCCCACCTGCGCCGCACGGATGCCAGTACCAATAACAGCACCAGCGCCCTCTCCCAGATCAATGATGATCCCGTTCCGGGTCAGCATGCTGCCGCAAAATGTTTGCGTCGCAGTGACTATATGTGCGTTACGTATCAGCGTCATCATGCAGCTACCAAAGAAGCCGGTGATGCCGGCGTGATGGAAAAAATTCTTGTTGCCAGCGCCTCACGTACGGCCTCGTCATGAAAAATACCCACCACAGCAGCACCACGCTCACGCGCAGCATTAATCATCTGTATCACTGTCGAACGGTTTGCCTCATCCAGTGAAGCCGTGGGTTCGTCCAGCAACAGCACCGGATAATCACAAATCATCGTGCGGGCAATATTAACGCGCTGTTGTTCACCACCAGAAAAAGTCGCTGGCGGTATCTGCCAGAGTCGCTGCGGAATACGCAACAGCGACAATAATTCCTGTGCCTGTTCACGTGCGCTCTGTGGCTCAACACCGCGTGTCATCAACGGCTCGGCAACCAGATCCAGCGTAGAAATACGTGGTATCACCCGCAAGAACTGGGTAACAAATCCCATCGTGGTATGACGTACTGCCAACACCTGTTGCGCCGGTGCAGATTGCACATCCACCCACGCATCACCGTGGCGAATATGCACACTACCGCTGCTGGCACGATAGTTGGCGTACAGGCAGCGCAATAGCGTACTCTTACCAGCCCCCGACGGTGCATGAATCACCACGCACTCACCGGCGTCGACTTGCATATCAATGCCGGACAAAATTGGCATCGACACGCCACCTTGCAGATGCAAAGTAAAGTCTTTGCACAAGGCGCTGACTTCAATTCGCCGGGATATCGTTCCAGACATCGTGTTAGATATCATATTCAACCTGTTTCTTTATGCCTGCAAAACGGAAGACACCAGCAATTGCGTATAGGGATGTTGCGGGTCATCCAGCACCTGATCGGTCAATCCCTCTTCCACTACCTGTCCCTGACGCATGACCATCAGGCGATGTGCTAACAAACGCGCAACGGCCAGATCGTGCGTAACAATCACCGCTGCGACCTGCAATTGCGACACCAGTTGCCGCAGTAAATCGAGCAAGCGCGCCTGCACGGATACATCAAGACTGGCGGTCGGTTCATCCATAAAAATCAGGCGTGGTTGTGTCACCAGATTGCGGGCGATCTGCAAACGCTGCTGCATACCTCCTGAAAAATCACGCGGCAAATCATCAATCCGCGCGGCATCAATTTCCACACGCTCCAGCCACTGCTGCGCCTCGCTGCGCAAACGTCCATAATGACGGCCACCGACGGCCATCAGCCGTTCACTGACATTCGCGCCGGCAGACACATTGATACGCAAACCGTCTTTGGCACTCTGGTGCACAAATCCCCAATCGGTACGTGATAATAAACGGCGCCTGGCTTCGCTGATGGTCAACAAATTCACCAGACCTTCATCACGTGTCTGAAACCAGACTTCACCCTGCTCCGGCATTAATTGACCCGCCAGACAATTGAGCAAGGTCGATTTACCTGAACCGGATTCACCGACGATTCCCAGCACTTCACCGGGATAAAGATCAAGATGAATATTCTGGCAAGCGACTTTGCCACCATACCACTTGCTCAGATGGCGAACCTGCAGTAAAGGCGAAGGCAGAGACTGGCGCTGTGGCGAAGCTTGCTGTACAGGCGGCGCCTGTTCATGAGCAAATGCATCATCAAACGCCATCGCAGAGGCGTGCGGTATCACGGTATTCATGATGACTCCTCTGTCTGGCGGACCTGACGCGTGTGGCAATAATCGGTATCGCTGCACACATACATGCGAGCGCCCTGATCATCCATGATCACCTCATCGAGAAAGCTGTCATCCGCCTTGCACAGTGCGCAGCAATGTTCCCAGCGCTCGATCTCAAATGGGTAATCTTCAAAATCCAGACTCTTCACCGATGTGTAAGGTGGCACTGCGTAGATGCGCTTTTCACGACCAGCACCAAACAGCTGGAGTGCCGGACTATGATCGAGTTTAGGATTATCAAACTTAGGAATCGGTGACGGGCGCATCAGATATCGGCCATTCACGATCACCGGATAATCATAGGAAGTTTCGATTTTTCCGAGACGGGCAATATCTTCATACAGCTTGACGCTCATGAGGCCGTAGTCCGCCATGGCATGATATTTCCGTGTTTCTGTTTCGCTCGGCTCCAGCCAGCGCAAAGGCTCTGGAATGGGTACCTGATAGACCATAATCTGCCCCGGTGACAGCGGTGTTTCCGGTATCCGGTGGCGTGTCTGTATTAAGCTTGCCAACGTCGTTTTTTCCGTCGTCGCCACGCCTGTCGTGCGACGGAAAAAGCGTCGTATATTGACCGCATTCGTCGTGTCATCGGATCCCTGATCAATGACTTTCAGTACATCGTCCTGACCGATGATAGCGGCAGTCACCTGAATGCCGCCTGTGCCCCAGCCATAAGGCAAAGGCATTTCACGTCCACCAAACGGCACCTGATAACCCGGAATCGCCACGGCTTTCAAAATGGCGCGCCTTATCATGCGTTTGGTCTGCTCATCCAGATACGCAAAGTTATAGCCAGGTTCTGCCTGAGTCATCATGTGTTCACTGCTCATCATGCAACCTTTTGCTGTGCGCTGGGCATGTGCTGTGTGCCGGTAGTTTGATTGCTACCTTCATCCAAATCCACCTCTGTCTGAGGTTCATTCATCGACGCAGAAGAAGAAACTGCCTCCGTTGCTGTCGCCTGTATGCGTTGGCGTAACTCGCGTAACAGATTCAGCTCTGATTGAAAATCGACGTAATGCGGCAACTTTAAATGCTGCACAAATCCGGAAGCCTCGACATTATCTGCGTGGGACAAAACAAACTCCTCCATCTGTGCCGGTGCAGTAATTTCTTCTTGTAATTCGGTCGCCCGCAAAGCCCGGTCCATTAAACCCATCGCCATTGCTTTACGTTCGCCATATCCAAAGCTCAAGCCATAGCCGCGCGTGAATTTGGGAGCTTCAGTATGTGAGCCGATAAACTGATTCACCATCTGGCATTCCGTCACATCCATTTCACCGATCTCAATGGCAAATCCCAGTTCTTCCGGTATCACTTCCACATTGATTTTCCCGTAGCGGATTTCTCCGGCAAACGGATGATTGCGTGCATAGCCACGCTGGGTTGAATATGCCAGCGCCAGTAAAAATCCTTCATCACCACGCGCCAGACTTTGCAAACGCAAAGCGCGTGAAGCAGGAAAATGCAAAGGTTCACGAGTCAGATCAGCTGGCTCAGGATCGCCTTCCGGAATCTGTTCTGCTTCGATCAAGCCTTCTGCATTTAAAAAATCCAGTACTCGCGGACAGGCTACATTTGCCTCACTCTTCACCTTTAGCGTATTCGCAGAAGCAGCGCCGCTCAGCATATCTGAACGAGTTTCCTGATCAGATCCGGTGGTTGCCAGCACATCTGCCGCCAAAGAAAAATCGAGCAGGCGTTGCGTGTAATCGTAAGTTGCACCAAGTACCTGACCACCTGGCACATCCTTGAATGTGGCTGAAATACGGCGCTGTATCAGCATGCGTGAGGTGTCCAGTGGCACCGTCGCCAGCAAGCGCGGTAAGGTGGTGCGATACGCTCGCAGCAAAAATATCGCCTCAATCAGATCGCCGCTGGCCTGCTTGATCGCCAGTGCCGCCAGATCCTTGTCATACAATGAGGCTTCGCTCATCACGCGGGCAACTGCCAGTGACATCTGTTCACGTATCTGGGCAATGCTCAGTTCCGGTACCGTGATATCACCGCGACGTAGTGTTGCCAGTGCCTCGTATGATTGCTCTATGGCTTTCTCGCCACCCTTTACTGCGACATACATGGTGCGTCACCTTTCTGTAACCGGGTCGTCCGTGGCAAGCCGAGCACTTTGTCTTCACAACAAAAAATCACATCCACGCCTGCCGGAAATGCCTGATGGTTCTGCTCCCAATCGGCAAAAAAATGTTCTGGCAAACCGCTGACACGCAGGCTCGCACGATCCTTGATACCAGGGCCGGACATCCAGAATTGCGGGCCATGCTCCAGATCATCGAGCTGTATCAGCAAGGTGGCCGATGTATCGGGATAGGTCAGGCTCCCCTGAGCAAAATCATGCAGCGTGAATGGCGGTAATACGCCCTGCTCCGCCGCCAGCACCGCAAACTGCGCCCGCACTCGTTCGCTGACCAGTGGCATACCACAATGAAAACGTAAATAGCTGCGCAGTGCCGGTGTATCAACGCCCGGCGCTAGCCAGACTGGCGTCTCAAAATCCATCAGACTCAGACAGGCTGCAGTCGTCGCCAGCATCAGCGGTGCAACGGGCGTCAGCTGTACTGGTAATTGCTGTATCACGCCTGGCTCAGACAGCGCTTTCAACAGGCAGCGGAACGTTGCCTGCGCATCATGTACGGGGTCCTTCCATGCTGGCAGCAAGCCCTCATCAGCAATGATCGTCATGCATCTTCTCCCCGCACCATCGTCATGAATTCCACTCTGGTCGCCTGTGCTTGCGCCTGCAATTGTGCTTGCTGTTGCTGCAGTCTGCCTTCTATCGGTGTGATCACGCTGGCTTCTATGCTGGTAGCAGCGGAAGTCTGCATCAGTGCATCGAATAGTGCCACTCTGGTGGCATGTGCCGTATCGCGACCAGCGATATATGCCATGCCGGTTTCACCGGATACGAGGCGCAGGGAACAGCGTGTCACAGACATTTCACCGAGATTAAACTGAGTACCGCTGCCGCCGGTACGGGCGCGCACCATTGCCAGACCGGTTTCCGGCTGACGTAACCAGACATAGGATGGCAATGTACCGAACTGTTTCGCGGCTTCTTGCAACCACGCTGGCGGCGACTTGGCGAGAACAGACATCCAGCGTGCACGGCCTTGTTTTTTCTCTGTGCTACAGGTGGAATCTGAAGTAAATTGAGATGAGTTCATCTCTTCATTACAGCATCTGAAAATGAAGTCTTGATGACATGACGGAATACTGTACTGCATGTCAATCGGTAGTCATATTTGATGACTAAGATGAGCTGTATTGATCAGACAAGGACGCGCCATGAACCAGCCAATTCACCTGTACAACGGCACTGTATTGCAGCACCATCCTGCGGCTGCGTCCGAATGGAAAAACACGGATTTGCATCTGGCGGGGCAGCAGATCGTCAGCACCGCAGACGTTGCGTCATCAGCAGGCCCGGGCAGCGTACGGCATTTTGATGCCAGTGGTTTGCTGGTGTTGCCGGGTCTGGTGGATATCCACGGCGATGCCTTTGAACGTCAGGTGCAGCCACGTCCCGGCACGACGTTTTCGTATGACATCGCATTTGCCGATACCGACAAACAACTGATCGCCAATGGCATCACTACTGCCTGCCACGGACTGACGTATTCATGGGAAGGCGGTTTGCGCGGACGTGAAGCCGCGCTGGCATTGATTCATCAGTTGCAACAGCAAAAACAGAGCATGCATGCTGATCACCGTTTGCATCTGCGTTTTGAAAATCATCATACCGATGGCTGCGCCGAAGCACTGGAATGGATAGAACAGGGGCTGGTGGATTTTTTTGCCTTTAATGAGCACCTGCCATCCATCTTAAAAAAATCGTCGTCTCCCGAAAAACTGATGACTTATGCCGAGCGTGCGCGCTGTGATGTCAATCAGTTTCTGGAACGTCTGCATAAAGCACAATCACGCTCCACCAGAGTAGCGCAGACCATACAACTGCTGGCGGCTGCCTGTCGCAGAAAAGGCATCGCAATGGCCTCACATGATGATGAAACTGCCGCAGACCGTGAGCGCTATCAGGAACTCGGTGTGCATATCAGTGAATTTCCAAAAACCGACGTCGCCCTGAACACCGCACGGATGCTGAGTAATCACGTCATCATGGGCGCACCGAATGTGTTGCTGGGTGGCAGCCATTGTGGCGGCTTGTCTGCCACCGAGGCTGTGCGCCGTGGTCAATGCGACATTCTGGCATCGGATTATTACTATCCTGCCTTATTGCATGCGCCTTTCCGGCTGGTACAGGAAGGCGCATGTGATCTGGCACAGGCATGGGATCTGGTCTCACGCAATCCGGCACAAGTACTAGGCTGCGGCGATCGCGGACAATTGCATGCAGGCGCACGCGCTGACGTGCTGCTGGTGGAACAACTGAGTAACGGCAGCCCACGTCTGATCGCCACCATCGCGGCAGGCAAGCTGATTTACTGCGCACAACCCGAACGTCTGGCCAGCGCCAAGCTGGTCTCACTGGCGGCATAATGCGCTACGCCCTGTATTTCAGCCCGGCACCGGAGAGTCATTGGTGGCAAGCCGGAGCCGACTGGCTGGGACGTGATCCTCTGCATACCGGCCCGCATCTGCAAACCCGTATTTCCGGCGTGCCAGATTTGCTGTTAGCTGAGCTGACAAGGGACGCGCGTCGCTATGGTTTTCATGCCACGCTGAAAGCACCGTTTGAACTCAGGGAAGGCTTTCATGCCTGCGATCTGGAAGCGATGGCCAGTGCATTTTCTGCGATACAACATGCATTCCCGGTGGGGCCGCTGTCGGTACGCCGCATGGGGCAGTTTCTGGCCTTGCTACCGGCAGAAGACAAGCATCTGCGGGCGCTGGCGATGCGTTGCGTCAGTTATTTTGATTTGCTCCGGGCAGCACCGGATCAGCAATCCCTGAACCGCCGCCGACGGGCTGGCCTGAGCGCAAGGCAGGAAGAATTATTATTGCAGTGGGGATATCCTTACACCGAAGAAGAATATCATTTTCATCTGACACTCACGGATGCCATGACCGACAGCAATGCCAGTCCGGATCTGCAATATGCCATACGCAAAGCTGCTGAACAGCATTTTCAGCACGCTGCGCAAATAGCGCCTTTACTAATAGACGGGCTGACGATTTTTCGGGAAGAACATCCGGGGGCTGATTTTCAGTTCTGGCGGCGTTTCCCGTTTCAGGCTGCATTTCAGCAAAAAAGCCTGCCGGATGGTGGACGCCTGTTTTATGTGGTTGGCCCTTCCGGTGCGGGTAAAGACAGTCTGCTGCAATGGGTCAGAGCACGTTTGCCAGCCGACAGGCGGATTCATTTTGCCCAGCGCGTGATCACACGTCCGTGTCACGACAGCGAAGATCATTTTCCGGTAACGCAGGAACAGTTCTGGCAACAGGCATCAGCGGGCGAATTCTGTATGCACTGGCAAGCCAATCAATTGCATTACGGCATACGTCGCCATATTGAGGCACATCTGCGCTGCGGCCAGGATGTGGTGGTGAATGGCTCCAGAGAATATGTCCCACAACTACGGCTGCGTTTTCCGGAGGCACAGATCATCTGGATAGAAGCGGATGCAACCTTGATACAAGAACGCATTGCGCGCCGTCAGCGCGAAACGGGAGCCGCCCTGCTGCATCGCGTACAGCGCGCCCAACAGTTCACTGCCGACAACGACAACATACATAAAATTGATAACAGCGGCACCATCGACATCGCGGGACAACAACTATTGCAACTATTGATGACGCCTGCCAGTTCTCAGATATCGTCGATGCCTGCGGAGTGATGTAATGCCATAGGGTAGACATAATCCGTATTGCATGGACGCACACGGGGGCACACGGCATGAACATGACGCTATAGGTATATGAGTGCTATAGGTACATGAGTGTTATAGGAACGCTGCAAAACTCCTGGAAGAGTTCTGTAGCCATCCTGTGCCGACTTCGCTGTTGCTTCACAGTTCTATACTGAAACTCAGGCCATGCTGAACAAAACCCAGGCGCTCATAAAAACGATGTGCCGCCACTCGTTTCAGATTCGACGACAGCATCATCTTGTAGCAACCAGCGCTGGCGGCGAGTTGCATAGCCTGCTGTATCATCATTTCGCCATATCCTTCGGAACGACGGGCGGCTGTGATCACCACCGCATCGAGCAAGGCTTGCGGGCTACCCTGATGTGATGGACTGGCAAATATCAGCAAACTGAAACTACCGATGATCTGATCATGATCAAGCAAAAAATAGGCATGGAAATCAGGATAGGTCGCCATGATTTTTAATGTCTGGCGCATGGCGGCAATGTCCAGCTGATGTTCAGCAAGCGGCAGATCATCATCCATTTCTGCCTGCAAGCGCGCCAGTAAAGCCGCATCATCTTCCTGCACCAGACGAAACGAAACACTCTCGGGAATGATGGAATCAGGCATCGTATTCATGGGTGTCCACGTCCGTGTTCATATTGGAATGCAGGTCGGCATGCATATCAACATTCATGTCAGCGCCAGACGCGTGAGGCGCGATCATCACTTCCTGCATGATCGCAACGAAATGCGCTAACGGCAGCGTCACTTTATCACGTTGTTTTGCTGCATCATCCCAGAGCCGCAGCTGTACGGCATCGTCTGCATACGGCTGTCGGATAAAGATGTCTGCCTGCTCTGCGGTATAAGGGCCACCTTGCCATTCCAGACTACGTCTGGATGCGGGCGACAGGCCAGACCAGTACAATGGATCGGCTGCGCACAGATAGCGCTTTGCTTCGACATGCATGCGTACAGGCTCGATTACAGCAGGGCCAAACAATTGGCTTAACAAGGCTGATGCAAGTTCACCGTGAGGATAAGTTTCATCCGTTTCTCCGTCTGCCAGATGACCAATATCGTGCAATAAAGCCGCGCTGATCAACGAAGCGCTGGCACCGTGTTCCAGCGCCAGCTCAGCACATTGCAAAGCGTGTTCCAGCTGAGTAATGGCTTCGCCACCATAAAAACCACCGGCACGCTGTTCCAGCCAATCAAGCAGCGTTGCCAGAATGATCGGTGCCGCCAGTTGCCTGTATGTGGAAGGACCGGACGGAGTGATCAAAGCAATAGGATGATCAGAAATAATAGAAGTCATAGCAGCCAAAGAAAACGCAGCAGAAGATTCTGTCATCAGATAAAAATCTTTCTGAGGCGAGAAGAAACCACATCAATCGCGCTGACGGTGATGACAATCATGAGGATGACAGCACAGGTCTGCGCATACTGAAATGCCCGTATCACTTCCCATAAAATCACACCGATACCACCAGCGCCCACCATGCCGACCACCGTGGCAGAACGCACATTTGACTCAAACCGGTACAAGGTAAAAGAAATCCACAGCGGCATCACCTGCGGCAAGACGCCGTAGACAATTTCTTCGAGTGCATGCGCACCAGTAGCGCGAATGCCTTCTACCGGTTGCGGATCAATCGCTTCCACGGCTTCAGAAAACAGCTTGGACAAAATGCCGGTTGTGTGTACAAACAGCGCCAGCACGCCAGCAAACGGCCCCAGCCCGACTGCCACCACAAACAACATCGCGAAGACCATTTCATTGATGGCACGCGCTGCATCCATCAATCGCCGCACTGGTTGGGTGACCCAGTCAGGCGCGATATTGGATGAACTCAGCAAACCCAGAGGTACTGCACACACCACCGCCAGGGCTGTGCCCCAGACGGCAATTTGCAAGGTCACGATCAGCTCTTGCAAGTAAATACGCCATTCATGAAAATCCGGCGGAAAAAAACTGGCAACATAAGTAACCATGTTACCGCTGTCACGTATCAGTTCCAACGGACGCATGTCTGCGCCCTGCCAGGACAGACCCAGCAGCGCCAGCACAATCGCCCAGACCATCAGTTTGCTCATATCCTGTCTGGGTGGTTGTGGTAATTGCATGGCCTTCGACGCTGACTGGCTGGATGAAGCAGACATACGATGAGACATAGAATCAGAAATAGAATCAGGATTTGGCGATGTCATTGAGTTTGCGGGTAATGTCATCGAGCTTTTGTTTTCTTTCCTCTGCCGAGATCGTCATGTCAGATTCCAGTTTCACTTTTTCCTTGAACAGTTCAAGCTGGCGTATCGGCTTGAGTTGTGCATTGGAAGATTCTTGAAATCCGCTGAGTGTCAGCTTGTTCAGTTGTGCTTTTTCGCGCGCAGCATCAGGGCCAGTTTTGCCGTAAGTCACAAAGAAATTTTTGATCTTGTTTTTAGTATCTGCTGGCAAATCTTTGCGCCAGACGATAGGATCAGCGGCGATCAGCGGAGACTTCCACACCTGACGCAACTGGCTTGCCATTTCAGGCTGGCGTGCTGCAATGCGGTCGAGCGTATCGGAGCTATGTACCGCCGCATCTACCTGCTTATTAGCGACTGCCAGGATATTCGTTTCGTGATTAGCACCACGTACCGTCTTGAATGTGGTTTTAGGGTTCAGATTATTTTGTGCAAACACGTAATAACTCGGCACCAGATAACCTGATGTGGAATTCGGATCACCAATCCCAAAATTCATATTTTTAGCGTTACGCAACACTTCATCCAGCGTTTGATAAGGACTGTCTTTGTGTACGCTGATCATGCTGTAATAGCCTAAGGTGCCATCGGTATTCACGATCTGGGCAAATACTTCTGCATTTGAACGGTCTACTGCTTCAATCGCTGATTTATTACCAACCCAGGCAAACTGTACTTTGTTAAACCGCATACCTTCGATCACACCGGCATAATCAGGCGCAAAAAAGGCATTGATTTTCATGCCCAGTTTTTTGCTCATATCATCCAGAACCGGCTGCCAGTCCTGCTTCAGATTTTGTGAAGACTCGGTGGAAATAATGCCGAAATTCAGTGTTTTTCCTGCATCGTCTGCCAGCGCGCCACCGGCGCTCGCGGCCAGTGTCAGACCCAGTGAGAAAGAGAACAGCATTTTACGCAGCGTTACAGTGGTCATAGTGACTCCAGAAGAAACAATAAAACTCAGGCGGCAGCCGCAAGAGCAGATAAAGGAAGGTGTTCAACAGGCAGATCGGCAGTATTCGGTACAGGCGCTGCACTCAATAATTCATCGGCTTCAGCGCCATATAATTCACGCAGCATGGATTCGGTTAATTGATTCGATGGTCCGTCATAGACCACCCGGCCTTTGGATAAGGCGACGGTGCGCGGGCAAAAGCGCAACGCCACATCAACCTGATGCAGCGATACCAGCACCGTCGTACCATCCTGACGGTTCAGGTCTGCCAGCGTCTGCATAACACGCCGGGCAGATTCCGGATCAAGAGAAGCAATGGGCTCATCCGCCAGAATCATGTTGGCGCGTTGCACGATGGTGCGGGCAATCGCGGCACGCTGTTGCTGGCCGCCAGAGAGCGCCGATGCACGCTTATACGCATGTTCAGCAATGCCAACCCGTGCCAGCGCCGCCAGACCAGCAGCTCGCTCTTCTGCGGTGAATATTCTGAAGCAGCTGCGCCATAAAGGAATACGGGCGATGCCTCCTGTGAGTACGTTCGTCAACACCGGCAAACGGCCTACCAGATTGAATTGCTGGAACACAAAACCAATCTGCGAACGCAACTGACGGATATGCTGGCCGATCACCCCATTGGCTTGCACAGGTCGGCTGCCAAAGAGGATCTGATTATCACCAGCATCGGCGGCAATCAGGCCAGAGATATGACGGAGCAAGGTGGATTTGCCCGAGCCGGATGCACCGATCAACGCCACCATTTCTCCGGGAGAAAAAGTCAGCGATACCTGATCAAGCGCCTGATAGCCGCCCCGAAAAGTTTTTGAAATCCCGTTGATTTCCAGCTTCATGACATCCGCTCCGATAGCACTGATCTGCGGGAGTATTGAGCATGAATGTGTCAGGCGTATGAACGCCGGATTACAAAATGATGAAACGGCAGGGAAGCTGTTGCTCCGTCTGCCGTTTCTTATGTGAGTATGTGATATTGGTTTTTAAAAAATCAGATACCAGTAACAATGTCCACCTTATACCAACTTCCGATCACGCTTGAGACCGCCTTGCATTTGCCACGTTATTCGCCATGCAGAGTGCATTCTGTACATTTTTCATCACGCATGACTCACCAGTTTACCGGCCTGAAAATCATGAATCGCTTGCAAAATTTCTTGCTGAGAATTCATGACGAAAGGGCCGTACTGTACTATCGTTTCGTTCAACGGCTGTCCGGCGATCAGTAAGGCTCTGGTTTCTGTTGTGGCATAAGTCGCATCGGTAGCATGGGCTGCCTGCATCACCACACCGTCAGCCTGCGCTGATTTTTTCAGAATCGCCATCCGTTGTTGCGGTACCAGTCTGTCGCCGATCAGTAGTTCGCCTTCATACACATACACAAACGCATTGAAATGAGCAGGCAATACTTGCTCCATCGTCGTACCGGCGGGCAGATGAATATCCAGATACAGCGGCTGTGTCACTTCCCGTTGCACCGCGCCGTCGATGCCATGACTGCTTCCGGCAATCACTCTGACCCGCACACCTTGTGACGTTAAAAATTCAGGAATCGCTTCGCTCTGGATGTCGCGGTACCAGGGGGCAGTCATTTTGTCTTTGGCGGGTAAATTCAGCCATAGCTGAAAACCTGCCATGCGTCCTTGATCCTGCTCCGGCATTTCGGAGTGAATCACGCCACGTCCGGCGGTCATCCATTGCACGCCGCCGTTCTGCAACAGTCCTTCGTTGCCAGCACTGTCGCGGTGGCGCATGCGCCCGGCCAGCATGTAGGTGATGGTTTCGAAGCCGCGATGCGGGTGATCAGGAAAACCTGCGATGTAATCACCAGCCTCATCGCTGCCAAATGCATCCAGCATTAAAAAAGGATCAAACCGGTACTGAAATGGCTGCGTCAGCACCCGCGTCAGCTTGACGCCAGCGCCATCCGATGTGGCTTGTCCTGCCACCAGTTGCTCCACCTGACGTGACTGCTGTACCCGGTTTGCGAGCGTGGTTTCTATGAGTGTCGCTGTTGCTGGTACTGCTGCTGTTACTGTTGCTGCGGCCATGACTTTCTCCTGCGCTATGTTCTGTGCATCTGATGCGGGTTCGCCAGATGCGGTAACGGTATTTACTCTGCTCATGATGTTACCGGAGTAGCGACTCCGGTAACAATGGCTCAGATCGCAATCAGTGTTTCGATTTGCTGTGTTGCGTCTGTGAGTGCGGCGGCTTCTGCGTCGGGGCCCATTGCCAGACCTTCGGCAAAAATAAACTCGACATCGCTCATCCCCAGAAAACCAAGGAAAGACTTCAGATACGGTGTTTGTGAGTCGTTCGGCGTGTTGCGATACAGGCCGCCACGCGTCAGGACCACATACACTTTTTTGCCGGTCAACAAACCTTCGGGGCCGTTCGCGGTGTAGCGGAACGTGACTTGCGCTCTGGAAATGGCATCAATCCAGCTTTTCAGTTGCGCAGAAATACCAAAGTTATACATAGGCACGCCCAATACCACAACGTCCGCCGCCTGAATTTCGGCAATCAGGGCATCATCAAGTGCAACTCTGGCCTGTTGCTCCGCAGTACGTTGCTCTGCGGGTGTGAACAATGCCTGCAGCGCAACACCATCCAGAGCAGGGTGTGGTGTATGACCAAGATCACGCAATACCAGCGTGGCATCCGGATGCGCTGCTTGCAAACGGGTGACAACCTGGCTGGCAAGACGATTGGAATGGGAAGCGTCGGAACGGATGCTGGAATTAATTTGTAAGAGTTTCATGGCTAGACCTTTTTATGTAAGTGACAGCGGACTCAATGTGTTGATGTGTTTGCTGGATGTAGGTACTTTAATCGTTCCAAAATCAATCCGGAAGGCGCTAAAATGGATATCATTGTTCCAAAAATAGGATAATCACATGCATCTGGAACCCAACGACCTGCTGTTGTTTGCCCGTGTGGTGGATGAAGGCAGCTTTAGCAAAGCGGCAGAGCGGCTCGGCGTGCCCAAATCAACGCTGTCGCGGCGCATCACGGTGCTGGAGTCACAACTGGGTGAACGGCTGATTCTGCGCACCACGCGCAAGCTGACGGTGACGGATTTTGGACAGAGTGTGTTGCTGCATGCACGGCAGGTGCAGGAAGAAGTAAATGCGGCACTGGCGCTGACGCAGCACCGTCAGGCTGAGCCGTCGGGACGTTTGCGGATTTCTATGCCAGCCGACTTTGCCAATCATGAAATGGGGCAGATGCTCTCGGACCTGATTTTCAAATATCCGGCGATTTCGCTGGATGTGGATCTGTCGCCGCGCCGTGTTGATCTGATTGGCGAAAATATCGACGTCGCGATCCGCGTCGGAGATCTGCCGGACGATGCCTCGCTGGCCGCCCGCAGTCTGGCGACGTTCACCGTGGGGCTGTACGCCGCGCCGTCGTATCTGGCGCAGCACGGTATGCCGCACGAACCCGAAGAACTGATGGAACACGATGCCTTACGGCTGTTGGCTCGCAATGGCGAACCAGCGCTATGGCAATTGCACAGGGATGAGCAGAAATGGGAAGGCATACCACCGGGACGCGCCACCGCCAATTCGCCCGAATTGCTGACGCGATTGGCATTGAAGGGACACGGCATCATCATGATTGTTCATCATTTTGCGCAGCGTTTTATCGACAGCGGCGAACTGGTGCCGGTTCTGGAGGACTGGCAACTGCCCAGCATTCAGGTCTGGGCAGTATTTCCGGGACGCCGCCTGATGCCAGCGCGTACCAGAGTGTTTCTGGACTTATTGCAGACCGAATTCACCAGCACGCGCTGCCAAAGTCTGGGGAACAGAATCAATCCGATACGCTGAATATTGGCGTCGCTATGGTTACCTACGTCACATCCGTCACATGCGTCAGTCATAATCGTGAACAATTGTGACTCTGAAGCCAGAGGCGCACTGGTGATGGGTCTGGCGGCCAGTCTGACGCTGATTCTGGGCTACAATTCAGCGGCACAGCCGACCATGCCAGCCTTCGGTCTGGTATATCGGTTTCCGTTATTGCAACATACCTCCGCCACCTCAGACACTTCATCGCTACGTTGACGAACAGGATATTCAATTGCCCAATCCCGCCCCCGCCGCCACCCCAGTCCCCGCCGCCAGTCAGCTACATCACTGGCTCGATGCCGTTACCCGTCAGGATGCTCAGGCATTTAAATCGCTGTATGACGCAACTTCAACGAAACTGTTTAGCTTCGCGCTGCGTATATTAGTTAAGCGAGAGTTAGCGGAAGAAGTTTTGCAGGAGAGTTACGTCAGCATCTGGAACAACGCCAGCAGTTATCAGTCCAGTCTGGCCGCACCGATGACCTGGATGACGACCATCGTGCGCAACAAAGCGTTCGATCTCTTGCGACGTCTCGATCATGATGTGGAAATTGACGGAGAAAGTTTCGATATGAATATCGTGCATGCAATGGAGAGTAGCGATCCTACTCCGATACAAACGCTGGAAATCAGCCAGGATGGCAAGGCGCTGGCCGGCTGCATGTCACGGCTGGAAGGCTTGCACCGGCAGGCAGTGGCGATGGCTTTTTTTCATGATCTGTCGCATTCGGAAGTAGCGGAGCAACTGAAATTACCGATCGGTACCGTCAAGACCTGGATACGCCGTGGGCTGGACAAGCTGCGCCAGTGCCTGAACCGGCTGGAGGCATCATGAATCTGTTGTCCATTCAGCATAACCAGCAGCTGCAACACAAGCTGGCAGCCGAATATGTGCTTGGCACCTTACGCGGCGGCGCACGGCGGCGCTTTGAGCACTGGCTGGGACAGGATGCGGGCCTGCGTCAGGTGGTACGCCAGTGGGAAAGCCATCTGCTGCCGATGGCAGAATTTGCCCCCGCAGCACAACCGTCGTCACACGTGTGGAACGCGATCGAAAAGCGTCTGCAACTGAAACCAACGGCACAGGCAGGCAAATCCGGCAATGACCGCTGGGCTTACTGGCGCAATCTGCGCGAGGATCTTGCCTTCTGGCGCGGTCTGGGCATGGTGTCTACCACTGCAGCGCTGATCATGTTGTCGGTGTTACTGAGTAAGCAGACAGAACAAAGTTTGCCTATCCAGAACAACTATGTCGCGACGCTGTCCGATGATAAAGCTCAGCCAGTTGCCGTCATTACGGGCGACAGCAAGCGCCATCAACTGGTGGTGAAAATGGTCACGGCGCAACATATCCCGGCCGATAAGAGCCTGGAATTATGGGCCGTATCCAAGGCAGGCACCGTCAAATCACTTGGTTTAGTGGCGGATAACGGCAGCATCGTCTTGCCAATGCCAGACAATATGAACGCGGCGGATATTCCATTACTGGCTGTCACGCTGGAACCCAAAGGCGGCTCAGGCAATCCGGAAAAACCGTCTGGCCCTATCATCTTCAAAGGAAACTGGCTGGAAATTTAAGCATCTCCTCCCAAGCCTTCCGCCCCATCTTGGCAGGCGCAGGCAACCAGCCTGCAACCTGAAAAAGGACGCAACGATGCGTCCTTTTTTGTTTTCTGATGGCTGACCGATGTTAGCTTCGGCGGTGCTTCAATAGGGGCATCGATACCCGTTTGACCTTCGCTTCGAAGTTGATGCTGGTGTTGGTGTTGGTGTTGGTGTTGGTGTTGGTGTTGGTGTTGGTGTTGGTGTTGGTGTTGGTGTTGGTGTTGGTGTTGGTGTTGGTGTTGGTGTTGGTGTTGGTGTTGGTGTTGGTGTTGGTGTTGGTGTTGGTGTTGGTGTTGGTGTTGGTGTTGGTGTTGGTGTTGGTGTTGGTGTTGGTGTTGGTGTTGGTGTTGGTGTTGGTGTTGGTGTTGGTGTTGGTGTTGGTGTTGGTGTTGGTGTTGGTGTTGGTGTTGGTATCGGCTTCAATCCCAGCGTGACTCATAACGACATCGGCAATCCCATCACTCCCCCCGCGTTCTGCTCAGCTTGCACAATCACCGGTATTTTTTCAGTTTTTAAGGGAGTATCGACCAATATCAGCCTATCGTCTATATAAAATAAGGCATGTATTTATATACTACCCCCAGTATTTTTCAGGCCATACAGGCAAAAATATCCGTAGGGTGCGCCGTGCGCACCGCACCACCAACACCACCGCAGTCAGTGCCAGCCTCACCGTCGCAGGCAACACCTAAGTGAGGTTTTTTTAGCGGCTAAGAAAGAATCTGTCTAGCCGATAGCTTGCCCGATCGCCAGCCTGAGCACCGCCAGGTCTGCTGCACTTAGCCGCCCCAATTGCCGATATCCTTGATGAAACAAGTCCGGGTAGACAGTGCAGGGAAATACGTTTGTATGTACAATGTAATGACATTTAAAAATTATTCCCGCTCCGACGGAACAAGAGGCAATCATGGCATCCACTGTTGCAACCCGAGAAACGACCATTAACCTGCGTGCGCCCAGCGCACAGCGCGCACTGATTGATCAGGCCGCCCAACTGGCGGGCAAGAGCCGCACCGACTTCATGCTGGAAGCATCTTGTGAGAAGGCGCAACGATTATTGCTGGATCGCACCTTATTCGCGCTCAATGAAACAGGCTTCAAGCGCTTTGCCGAGGTGCTGGACGCGCCCCTAGAAAATCGCGAGGTGCTGGCACGTCTGTTGAGCCGCCGTGCTGCATGGGAGCCCGCGGATAAATGAGCTTGATAGCGCCTTGCCCACTTCACGACGGACACGATCTCACTACCTTTCATTGCACCGAACCCGAACTGGAAAACTGGGTCAGGCAACGTGCGCGCAAGAACCAGCAGGACGGCGCGACGCGCTGCTTTGTCGTGTGCGATAGCAACACGGTAGTGGGCTATTACGCCCTGGCGGCAGGCTCGGTGCTGCATGCGCCAGCGCCCGGCAACATCCGGCGCAACATGCCCGACCCGATCCCCGTGGTGGTACTTGGCCGCCTGGCCATCCATACCGACTACCAGGGCCGTGGCCTGGGTGCCGATTTACTCCAGGATGCCGTGTTGCGCTCGCTGCGACTCTCACGCGACATGGGCATCCGCGCCCTGTTATGTCATGCCATCAGCGAAAATGCCAAACGCTTCTATGTGCATCACGGCTTCATCGAGTCCCCTGGCGAGCCGATGACCCTGATGTTGAACCTGTCCAAGCTGGCTAGCTCAGGCATCGCCTGACACTCTTCTTTACAGCGTAACGAGGAAAGATACCACCCAATCCGGCATTACCGGCATTGCCGGCAACAAAGACGCCAGAACCGGAGACAAAGAGACAGGGCTTCAAAAGATATTTGACTCAAGCGTAGTGAGCAAAGAAGTCAACGCCCAGGTTCAGATCACCAGCGAGTTTGGCAAACTAGCCAGTACCGCAGTAGGCAACTACGCCCAGAAACAATATGAACAAGCCCTGGCCAACAACGACACGGCAGGCATTGAGCAATGGAAAGAAGGGGGGACATCGCACGTCCTGCTTCACACCGTAGTAGGAGCCCTGACAGGAGGAACGAGCGGAGCGGCTGGCGCGGCAGCGAGTGCCAGCTCAGCCGAATGGATGAACAACCTGCAAAGCGGCATCCAGACGAACTTACAAAAGGCAGGGTTAAGCGAAGAAACCGCCACCCTTACAGCCAAAGGCATCGCCGACCTGACAGCGGCAGGCATGGGATTCCTGGCAGGAGGTACTCAAGGAGCAGCGAGCGCATTGGCGACAGATGCGAATAACCGGCAGTTGCATCCGAATGACTACACCCTCGCCAAAGCCCTGGCAGCAAAGAGCAAAGGACAATACACAGAACAACAAATTCTGGATGCACTGCGCGCTTCAGGCGTGAAAGACAGCAACGGCAACGTCATCGTCGCAGAAGGCACGCAAGAAACCCTGATCAACAAGAATGGCACACTCACCAACATCAACAATGGATTAACGATCCAGGAAACCTACAAAGAAGACAAAAGTATCTCCTTGCGTCCTTCTGGCCAAACAGCCCTCATAGAAGATGCACCAGTCCGCCCAAACAATGACCTGATCACCTTTATCATTGCTAACACTGGAGGTACAGCGAGTCCCTTCATACTGACCAAAGGGCCGACATACACCAGCTCCTCAAGCCTTGTCGCCACCCCAGATGGCACACAACGCAACACAGTCATGGTGGATGGAAATGCCTACTTCCCATTAATAGCAACCTGCCCAGCGGCAAATTGTACAAATGGTGACCCGATAGCCAATGCGATACCGGATGCAGGAACGCAAGCGTATAACGAGGCCTTGGCGAAAAAGCAGGAAAAGGACTTTAACATTGCGACTACCGTATTGGGATTAGGTAGTACGATACTGCGGGCAGTGCAAGTTGTAGATGAGATTGCTACTGCGGGAATGACGGCTAATAATGTGGGTAAGGTGGGGGCTGGGGTAAATAACGTAAAGAGCAGCGTACAAGCTAACAAGGCGGCCGGTGACGCTTGGGAAGCCCAGGTAATAAAAGATGTGCTCCCCGAAACTCAAGTCAATATTCAGCCGCAAATTACGATAAGATCAAATGGGCCATCAGGCTTGAAAGTTCGACTAGACGCATTGGGCGAAAACATTGAAACGGGATCGATAAAATCGTCTGATATGAAGGCTTCGCAGACCGCACCATTCACTCCAAATCAAACCATTGCGTATCCTGAGTTAGAGATTTTTGGTCGAACGGTTGTGGGGAAAGGAAAGGTGCCATATGTCGGAGGCATAAAAATTCCGCCAACAACAGTGGATATTTATAGAAAGTAGGATTATGAGCTTAGAAAATAGTGAGGTCGTTGATGCTATCGGCCTTGAAAAGGCGAGCGACACTATTGTACTTAGTATCGTTGATTCGTGGGACTGGAACGATGAGAGAGGTCACTTGATGGCCCTACAGGAAAAGCTAAATGCTTATTTCGGATTCGTCGAATCAGGGCAAATTTATGAGTCGTATCCAGACGCTAACAGCAAGGCCTTGCGTATAGATGTCGTTGGGAGATATACAATTCCAGCTGCGGGTATTTCATTCTTAGAAAAGGCATCAGCAACGGCTTCTGAGCTTGGCATGGCGGTCACGCACAAATTGCATGCGGATTAGTACGATTTAGCCAGCGTGGAGCACCCAGTAGGGTGCTCCACGCGCACCACACCAACACCATCCTCCTCCAAGCCGCCGCCAACAGTGCCACAGAACAAAGCACCAGCAACAGCCACAACGCCAGCATCGGCACCAGCGGAAGCAGTACCAACAACGGTACCAACAGCGGCAACCTCCACATAGAAAGCCTGCAAGACACCAGCACCTACCAAAGCCAGGACCACAACATCGGCGGCAGCCTCACCGTCGGCATCAGCAACATGCCCGTCAGCGGCAACCTCAGCGCAGGAGCAGGCAACACCCAAAGCACATTCAACAGCGTGACCGAACAAAGCGGCCTCAAAGCAGGCAACAACGGCTTTCAGCAAGCGTAGCGTGCGTACTTCTGTAGGGTGCGCCATGCGCACCGTTTCATCGGATATCTTCAATTTAAGCCGCTCGTTTTTCATCATTGGTGCGCATGGCGCACCCTACATAATGGTTGTGCGGCTTGTGGCGTGTTTTGGTGCCACGAGGCACATCTTTGCTGGGGAACCGTTTTCACAGAGATTGACGAGTGATCGCGTTCAGGGTCGGCTGTGATTTTATTTCTTGCGCCTTTCTCATGTCTAATTACCGACGTTCACATATCGCTGGTGATACGTATTTTTTACGGTAAATAGCTTTCGTCGGCGATCTATTTTGACCGCCGAATCATTACGCGTTGCCTTACACACGACGATTCAGCCAGCGTAGCATGCGTACCCGTAGGGTGCGCCGCGCACATCACAGCAGGCAACACCCTTACTCTGACCAGCGGCAATGCCCCCCTCCAAGGAGCCATTACCAAAGCCGAGCGTATCATTGCCGACATCGGCACCAGCGGCCACCGCCACCGCACTCGTCACTGATTCCATCGCCCGCTTGACCACATGATCTGCAAACAACAAAAAAGGGAGCCAGTAAGCTCCCTTATTGAAATGAACGCCGTTGCGCTTGATACGTTTGCGCTATGCGTTACGTGCGCGCTGGCAACAGGGTTCCGGCGACTTCGCCAAAACCTACGCGGGCAACGCCGTCCTTTTGTGCCCAGCCGCGCATGATGACAGTATCGCCGTCTTCCATAAAAATCCTTTGCTCGCCGTTGCTCAGCGTTAATGGCTTTTTACCGCCTTCAGTCAGTTCCAGCAAAGAACCAGCCTCCTCCGGTGCAGGGCCAGACTGCGTACCGGAACCCAGTAAATCGCCGGGATTGAGGTTACAGCCATTGACGGTGTGATGCGTCACCAGTTGCGATACCGTCCAGTAAGAATGGCGGAAGTTCGACAGCGACAAACGCTCCGGCGCTACGCCGTCATGACGCATTTTTTCAGTCTGCAATAAGACTTCCAGTTCGATATCGAACGCGCCGCCATCACGCAAGGCCGCAGATTCCAGATACGCCATTGGCTGCGGGTCGGCGGCATCGCGCGTCCAGGCACGGCGATACGGGGCCAGCGCTTCCAGCGTCACTACCCACGGAGAGATCGTCGAAGCAAAGTTCTTTGCCAGAAACGGGCCTAGCGGTTGATATTCCCACGCCTGCACGTCACGGGCTGACCAGTCATTCAACAGACACAGGCCAAACACGTGCGACTCCGCTTTTTCTATGCCGATATGATCGCCCAGCGCATTACCGGAACCAATGAAAATCCCGATTTCCAACTCATAATCCATCCGTTTCGCCGGTCCAAACACCGGATCATCGGAAGCCGGCGGCTTGGTTTGCCCCAGCGGACGACGGAATTGCTGACCAGACACGCCAATCGACGATGCACGTCCGTGGTAGCCAATCGGTACCCATTTGTAATTCGGTAATAGCGGATTATCAGGACGGAATAATTTACCGACGGCCGTCGCATGATGGATAGACGTATAAAAATCGGTGTAGTCACCAATCTGCGCCGGCAAAGCGAATTCCGCAGCGCTTTGCGCCAGCAGGCAAGCCTGCAATGTGCCCTGCTGCGCTGCGCCTTCGCGTAACACCCGCGACAGCGCCAGACGCAGCGCCGACCAGACCGGCGCGCCAAGATTCATCAGACCATTCAGATTCGGCGCATTCACAGCCGCCGTAAAATGTCCCCCTTGCAATTCGGTATAACCAGCCAGCGCATGCACCGCATGAGCGGCCGCCAGATCCAGAATCTGATCGCCAATCGCCACACCGATACGGAAAGCCTGATTACTGCCAGCGCGACGGAACACAGCGAATGGCAGATTCTGTATCGGGAAATCGCTCTCGGGCTGATTCGCCGAAGGCACCCAGCTACGCAGAAGTACGTCATGGGTTTCATTGAGTTGCAACGTCATTTATGCTTGCTCCGGATTAAAATTTTTCTTGATACCTTGCCAGCACTGGAAATAATCTGCCTGCAATTGCGGCGATTCCATGGCGGCACGGGTGGGTTTGATGATGTTACGCGTTTCTATCATAAACGCCATCGTATCATCGACCTTTTGTGGCGTGCGGGTGTCGATCTGGCTGGCCTTGTCAAAGGTCGGCGCATCGGGGCCGTGGCCGGTCATGCAATTGTGCAGACTGGCGCCGCCGGGACGGAAACCGGCCGACTTGGCATCGTACTGACCATGAATCAGCCCCATAAATTCGCTGGCAATATTGCGATGGAACCAGGGCGGACGGAAGGTGTTTTCAGCCGCCAGCCAGCGCGGCGGGAAAATCACGAAATCAATCGTATCGACACCCGGCGTATCGCTAGGCGCTTGCAGTACCAGAAAAATCGATGGGTCAGGATGATCGTAGCTGATCGAGCCGATGGTATTGAAGTGACGCAGATCGTATTTGTATGGTGCAAAGTTACCATGCCAGGCCACGACATCCAGCGGTGAATGACCGATCTTTGCCGACCACAGATTGCCGCTGAACTTGGCGACCAGTTCAAAATCGCCTTCTTTGTCTTCGTACCACGCCTGCGGGGTCTGGAAATCACGCGGATTGGCAAGGCCATTCGAACCGATCACGCCGAGGTCGGGCAGCTTTAACATCACACCAAAATTTTCGCAGATATAACCACGTGCTTCACCGTCTGGCAATTGCACCTGAAAGCGGATGCCGCGCGGTATGACAGCGATTTCCTGCGGCTCAAGATTGATCAGACCCAGTTCTGTGCGCAGATGCAGACGACCCTGCTGCGGAATAATCAGCAATTCAGCATCGGCGTTGTAGTAGAAGCGGGTTTCCATGTCGCGGTTTGCCGCATACAAATGAATTGCGCAACCAGTCTGTGCATCGGCAGAGCCATTGCCTGCCATCGTCAGCCAGCCATCGATAAAATCAGTCGGAGCTACGGGCATGGGCATCGGGTCCCAGCGCAACTGATTCGGCGTGGAAGGTGCCTGATTAAAATCGTTGGTCATGCGACCATTGTCGATCTGCTGGAATGGCTGATGCATTGCAGCAGGGCGAATCCGGTAAGTCCATGAACGACGATTCGCATGGCGCGGCGCGGTAAAAGCCGTGCCGGAAATCTGTTCCGCATACAGACCATACGCACATTGCTGTGGTGAGTTCTGATTTTTCGGTAAAGCGTTTGGCAATGCTTCGGTGGCGAATTCATTGGCAAAACCGGTCTGGTACTGAAGTGCGTCGTGCTGAGTCATCTGTCGCTCCGCGTTGGTATGTTGTTGTATGTTGTGTTGTGCGCTGCGTTGTGCGCTACCTTATGCGATGTGTTGTGCGTGATGTTTTACGCGGTACTTTCGCTTTATTTAGCATTGCACAGACTTGCCATGTTGCCGGTATGACTGGCCTGACTGATATTGCTGATATTGCAGACCCTGGCTTGACTGTGGATGACGCACTGTACTGCAAACATCGTCGTTTTACGATATAAATACAAAAATGTGCCACATTCATCAAATCAATAATGCTTGAACCCAAAGATATCGATCTGAACCTGCTGGTGGTGTTTCAGGAGGTGTATCAGGATCGCCAGATTTCTTCCGTTGCGCGCAAGCTCGGTCTGTCACAACCCGCCGTCAGTAATGCGCTGGCACGCCTGCGCCGGCATTTCGGTGATGAACTGTTTGTGCGTACCGCAGCAGGCATGCAGCCCACCGCGCTGGCGCAACAACTGGCCGAGCCAGTGGCTCTGGCGTTGAATCACATCACGCAGGCATTAAACCGGCAAGAGAGCTTTGATCCCGCCACCAGTCACCGCCACTTTACGATTGCCATGACCGATGTCGGTGAGGTGTATTTCATGCCGATACTGGCAGAACGTCTGCACACGCTGGCACCGCAATTACAACTATCCACCGTGCGGGCCAGCGAAATTGATCTGAAAACAGAAATGGAATCCGGTCGTGTCGATCTGGCGATTGGCGCGTTTGATCACTTATCTGATGCATGGTATCAACGTCGCTTATTCAGGCAGCAATATGTTTGTATGTTTCGCCAACAGCATCCATTAGCCGGTGACAAACTGACGCTGAAGAACTTTCTTTCAGCGCAACACCTGATTGTCGCCTCCAAAGAAAATCCCTACGCCCGTGTAAATCAAAGTCTGGAAAAAGCCGGCATTGCGGCGTCAGCGCATTTGCGGGTGCCGCATTTTGTGGCAGTGCCGTATATCGTCAGCCACCATGATTTGCTGGTGACCGTGCCCCAGAAACTGGCCGAGCGCTCTGCCGCACCTTTTGGACTGACGTATGTCAAACCACCGCTGAGGCTGCCTTCGCTGCAAACCAATATGTTCTGGCATCGTCGCTATAATCAGGATGCGGGCAATCAATGGCTACGTAGTTTTATCTCGGAACGCTTTGTCGAGTGAATAAAACAGCGAAAGGCTGAAAATACTTCACTGAATGACTGAAACGATTTCCCCCATTGACAGCACGTTTTCCCCTACACTTTCGAGCATTCCCATATATTCCGGAGACCCGTCATGCCCGTCATCACCTGTGTAGAAGATCTGCGTTTGTTAGCCAAGAAACGCGTCCCCAAAGCTTTTTATGACTACGCCGACAGTGGCTCCTACACAGAAAGCACCTATCGCGCCAATACAGATGACCTGGCGGCCATCAAATTGCGCCAGCGCGTTGCCATTAATGTAGAAAATCGCAACACAAAAACCACGATGATAGGCCAGGAAGTGTCGATGCCAGTCGCCATCGCACCGACCGGGCTGACCGGTATGCAATGGGCCAATGGCGAAATGCTGGGTGCCATCGCTGCTGAAAAATTCGGTATTCCGTTCACGCTGTCCACCATGAGCATCTGTTCGATTGAAGACGTCGCCAGTGTCACGACCAAGCCGTTCTGGTTTCAGTTGTATGTGATGCGCGACCGCGGCTTCGTCAAAGAAATGATTCAGCGCGCCAAAGCCTGCAAATGCTCGGCACTGGTGTTGACGCTGGATTTACAGATTCTGGGGCAGCGCCACAAAGATTTAAAAAACGGTATGTCGGTACCACCAAAACTGACGCTGGCAAATATCATTGATCTCGCCACCAAACCCAGCTGGGCATTACGGGCACTGGCGGGGCGCAAGACTTTCGGTAATCTGGTCGGCCACGTCAAAGGCGGCGATGGCATCCTGACATTGAGCCAATGGACGGCCAGCCAGTTCGACCCTACTCTGAACTGGGACGATGTGGCCTGGATCAAAAAAGAATGGGGCGGTAAGCTGATCCTGAAAGGGATTCTGGATGTGGAAGATGCAAAACTGGCCGTGGCTGCCGGTGCCGATGCCATCGTCGTGAGCAATCACGGTGGCCGCCAGCTCGATGGCGCAATGTCATCTATACAAGCATTACCTGCGATTGTCGAGGCAGTGGGACATCAGACTGAAGTCTGGTTCGACGGCGGCATCCGCACCGGTCAGGATATTCTGAAAGCCACCGCGCTTGGCGCCAAAGGCAGCATGATTGGTCGCGCTTTCCTGTATGGCCTGGGTGCAATGGGCGAGCAAGGCGTGACAAAAATGCTGGAAATCCTGCAAAAAGAACTCGATGTCAGCATGGCGTTGACCGGGACAAAAGATATACGCGAAGTGGGTCCGGCCAATCTGATCCGCACCTGATCAGTCTCACGTCCGCATCCGATACGTCTATCAATCTGCTTCAATCGCATTTCGGATGCGCTCTTCCACTGCCCTGCCTCCCCGCGGGGCAGTTTGCTTTTTCTCAGTCGTTCTCTGAGGCACTCGCTCCGACGTTGATGCATATGTCTATGCGTATATCGCGTGATGCATCGCATTCGCTTGCTGCTGCGTCCCACAGCGCAGGAAGCTTGCCTGACCCTGCCTGACCTTATCTGGGGGCAATGCTGCGCCGTCTTCAATGGCTATCTTCTTGCCTGATCAGGCTCAAACTTAACGATTGTTAACTTCAGCGACGTTGACGTTCGGCTATGCTATGGTCTTTAAGACATATCAAATTTTCATTTTCCATCATGAACCGTACCCCTGCGTTTCCCGGCTTTTTGCTGCGCTCCCCTGCCAAACAGGGCCGCAAGCCGGTATCGCCATTACGGATAGGCACTGATCTGGTATGGATACCCGAGATAGCACAATCACTGGAACAATTTGGTGAACGTTATCTGAACCGGGTCTTCAGCGCGCAGGAACAGGCCGATTGCAGCGGCGAAGCACCACGACGGGTAGCCAGTCTGGCCGCCCGCTTTGCTGCTAAGGAAGCAATGATGAAAGTACTATGTCCGGCAGCAGATACAGCACTCCCGTGGCACAGCATCGAGATTGTGCGACAGACCGATGGTCATCCTGAGATTGTCTTGCACGGTGCAGCATGCATCCTGGCACAACAATGGAAGATACGGCATTTATCCCTGAGCATGAGTCACGAAAAGGATTATGCCAGCGCAACGGTGGTTGCTCTCTGCCATGAATCAGGCAAGAATCATGAATCTGGATTTTGTGTCGTTAATCCTCATCGATATCGTCATCAATAACAAATTCATCAATATCTCATATTTATAATATAAAACCCGGAAAGGCGAAGCAATGAGTAAGGAACAAATTCGTAATGTATTGAAAGAACATGGGAAATTCTCTTCCAATATCGACACGTTGGCAGACGATGCAGACTTATACGAAGCAGGCATGACCTCGCATGCCAGCGTGAATGTCATGCTGGCGCTGGAAGATACTTTTGATCTGGAGTTTCCGGACCGCATGCTCAAACGCAGTGTATTTGAAAGTATCAACGCCATCCATGCAGCAATTGAAGAACTGACCGCCTGATATGCATACTGCCGCCACACTCATGGAATCTGCGCGCCTGGTCGCCAGAGAATACGCAGCGCCGCATGCCGATGCTGTCGATAAAGATGCCCGTTTTCCGCAAGAAGCAGTCGATGCACTGAAGCAGGAAAAATTGCTGAGCGCCTATGTGCCGCGTGAACTGGGCGGCGCCGGTGCGAGTTTGTCTGAGTTGGTGGAAATATGCGACATCCTTGGTCGCCAGTGTGCGGCCACTGCGATGATCTTTGCCATGCACCAGATTCAGGTCATTACTATCGTCAAACATGCCCTGGACAATCCCTGGTATCGTGATTATCTGCAACGACTGGTGCAACATCAGTATCTGATCGCGTCGGTCACTTCTGAAGTTGGCGTCGGTGGCGAAATGCGCCGCAGCCGCTGCGCCGTTGAACAGGATGGCGATCACTTCCGTCTGATCAAGGACGCCACCACGATTTCATACGGCGCGCAGGCAGATGATTTGCTGGTCACGGCCAGACGTACGCCGGAAGCCGCTGGCAGCGATCAGGTATTGATTCTCGTCAGCAAAGCTGATTACACACTGGAGCAAAAAGGCAACTGGGACACTATGGGTATGCGCGGTACCTGCAGCCCACCATTTCTGATGACGGCCACCGGTTCGCTGAATCAAATCATCGCCCAGCCATTTGGTGATATGTCGGCACAAACCGTTGTTCCGGTCTCACATCTGTTATGGGGCGGTTGCTGGTCTGGCTGTGCGATTGCCGCCACCAACAAGGCACGCGCTTTTGTACGCGGTCAGGCACGCGCCAATCCCGGCACGGTACCACCGACTGCCTTGCGCCTCGCTGAACTGGTCAGCATGCTGCAAAGTCTGCGCAGCTCAGTACAGGCATGCCTGACAGAATATGAACAACTGGCCGCAGCAGATGATGCGGCTTCTGGCCCTCTGTCTTCGATAGGATATTCACTGAAAATGAATAACCTGAAAATTGACGCCACACAGGCATTGCCACAGATAGTGACAAAAGCCTTGTCGATTTGCGGTATTTTAGGTTATAAAAATGACAGCAAGTTCAGTATGAGCCGCCACTTGCGGGATGCACATTCGGCAGCACTGATGGTGGGTAATGATCGTATTCTGGCAACCAATGCAAATCTGTTGCTGGTTCTCAAAGACGACTGACAACGATCAACAACGATCGAACGCGGCTCAAAACAACTTAATGGCAATGAAAGCCACTGAATGCACCGTCAGTCAGTGAATATAAGTGAATAAAAACAAGTAAGGAATTTCCATGTCTATCGATTTTTCTCCGGAAGCTCTGACTGACGACCTGGTCGCTGCCGGTCATATTATTCCTGTTGGTGTGCAGGGTATTTTTGGTCGTGGCCCGGTATTTGAAGATGTGCTGCGTCGCTTTGATGACTATGTCTCGCGCATCGCTGCGGATGATCATGCGACCCGGATGTCGTTCCCTCCTTGCCTGGATCGCAAAGTGCTGGAACGCAGCGAATATCTCGATTCGTTTCCGCAACTGGCCGGTACAATTTTCAGCTTCAGCGGCACAGAAGCCCAGCATAAAGAGTTGGTTGAAAATGTACATGAAGGTCGGCCCTGGACGCATCTGCAAACCATGACCGCAGTCTGCCTTACACCAGCAGCCTGTTATCCGGTCTATCCGAGTTTCAGCGGCACCCTGCCTGAGGAAGGCAAACTGGTCGATATGCAAAACTGGGTATTTCGCAATGAGCCATCGCCAGAACCAACCCGTATGCAATCTTTCCGAGTCCGCGAATTTGTACGCGTCGGCACCCCGGACATGGTGGTACCGTGGCGTGATCTGTGGTTGCAACGTGGGCTGACTATTTTGCAGTCGCTAGGCTTACCAGCGCGTGCAGAAGTTGCCTCTGATCCGTTTTTTGGACGTGGCGGCCGCATGCTGGCGGCGAACCAGCGTGAACAGCAGCTGAAATTCGAGGTAGTGGTTCCGGTGATTTCTGAACAAAAGCCGACTGCGGTCTGCTCCTTTAATTACCATCAGGATCACTTTGGTCAGCTGTTTGATATTCATACCGCGAATGGCGATGTGGCACATACCGCCTGTCTGGGTTTCGGACTGGAACGCATCGTGATGGCACTGTTCAAGACCCACGGCATGGACCCTGCTACCTGGCCACAAGCTACCCGCGATATTCTCTGGTCATGAGCGTCTGCGCCCTCACCAATATCGATGTCAACAGCTATGTCCCGCACGCGTTACATGGTGCGGACAGAGCCTGGGCAGAAACCAATTGCTATATTGATGTCTGGCTGGAAGTACTGCACACGCTGAAGCTGGAGCCACTCGCCTGCCTGCCTATGGTGTTTGCCAATGATTTTGACGGCGATCAGTGGACTTTTTATAAGCCAGCACATGATGATCTGTTTGCGCTGTACGGTGTGGATGTACAGGAACTGAACGTCTGGCGCGGCTTACTGGACAATGCACTGACGCAATTGCAACGTGGGCGTCTGGTGCTGACTGAAACGGACTCATTTTACCTGCCAGACACTGCAGGTACTGACTATCGCAGCAATCATGTCAAAACCACGATTGCGATACAGGAAATTGACCTTGAGCAGCAGCGTCTGGGTTACTTCCATAACAGCAGTTATCATCAGTTGCAGGGTGAAGATTTTATCGAGACGTTCCGCATTGGCAAACCCGCAGACCCTTGTTTCATGCCTTTGTTTGCGGAATTCGTGCGCCTTGATCACCTGCAACAACATCCTCCGGCAACGCTGGCGGCAATGTCACTGACATTGTTACGCAAATACATGTCCCGACGCCCGCAAAAAAATCCGGTCAGACAATTCCAACCCGTCTTTCTGGATGCCGTAGAGCATCTGAAACAGGAAGGACTTGCGGCCTACCATGCCTATGCCTTCGCCAACCTGCGACAGCTGGGCGCGGGTTACAGTCTGGGCGCCACGTATCTGCAATGGTTACAACAACATTCCGAACTTCGCACTGAACTTTGTTTAGACGCAGCGATCACAGAGTTCAATGCCATCTCTGATACCACCAAAACATTACTGCTCAAAACAGCCCGCGCTGTCATGGGTAAAAAAGCCGTTGATCTTGCGCCACTGACAGAACAACTGGCAGAACACTGGGATCAGGGGATGTCCCTGTTAACAACGACACTGCACCTCGATGCTGGCTGATACCAACAACCTTGTCCCGCCCTTCCGGCGCGCGCTTGATACCGCATGGCAGATGACACTGACTGCCGCAGATGCCGCAACGCAAGCATCTGCACTGACGACACTGCCGTTAACATGGCAAGCCGCAAGCGTGCCGGCAACCGTTGCTTCAGTACAGCGCGATGCTGGCACTTTTCAGTATGGTGCGCACCATCTGGATGATCTGGATGCCTGGTTCCGCTGTGAACTGGATATCCCAGAAGCGGCATACGCTTTGCACTTTGAAGGATTAGCAAGTCTGGCAGAAGTCTACTGGAATGATCGCTGCATCCTGCGCAGCGACAATATGTTTACAGAACACCGCCTGCTGGTGGCAGAACATGAATTACATGGTCACGGTGTACTGTGTGTGCGCTTTGCTTCTGTCAATCAGGCACTCAAACAACGCCGGCCACGACCTCGCTGGAAAACAAAATTAGTCGAACAACAGCAATTACGCTGGTTGCGTACCAGCCTGCTGGGTCGCATGCCGGGCTGGTCGCCACCGGTAGCGCCGGTCGGCCCCTATCGCCCTGTCTGGCTGGAAATGCACAGACCGCTGCGCGTTGAGCACCTCCGGCTGCAGGGACTGGCAGATGCCGATCTGCAATGCCGGATTGACTTGCACTGCCGCATTCACGTCCAGCCACATCAGCTACAAGAAAATACCGCGATCAGCAAGGTCATTTTGCATCTGGATGATCAGCAATATGTGTTGGATGGTGCAGAACAGCAACATGGATATTATGAATTGTGTTCATCGATTGCCATTCCCGATGCACAACTCTGGTGGCCGCATACGCACGGTGCACCGCGTCTGTATCGCGCCCGTCTGGAAATTCAATGTCAGGATCAGCAATATATTGAAGAACTGGGACACATAGGATTTCGGCATTTGCAACTGCATCAGCAGGAAGGCGATTTTCATCTGCATCTGAATGGCACGTCGGTCTTCTGTCGCGGCGCCTGCTGGACTCCGGCCGACTTTTTATCTCTGAATGCAGATCGCGCTACGGTGCGGCGCATGTTACAACTGGCACGCAATGCCGGAATGAATATGCTGCGGGTGGTCGGTACGATGGTGTACGAAACCCGTGACTTTTATCAGCTCTGCGATGAACTCGGGATCATGGTCTGGCAAGATATGATGTTCGCTAACATGGATTATCCGGTCAGCGACCCGGCATTTTCTGCCAGCATCACCGAAGAAGCTCGCCAGTTTTTATCCCGCACACAAGCACGTGCCTGCATTACCGTCATCTGCGGTAACAGCGAAATAGAACAACAGGCGGCGATGCTGGGGCAAGCTCCGGCGTTGTGGAGCAACATTTTTTTTCAAGAAACGCTGCCGCTGCTTTGCTCATCCATCCGGCCGGACGCTGTTTACTGGCCTTCCAGTCCTAGTGGCGGAGTGATGCCATTCCAGATTGATGCTGGTGTTGCCCATTATTTTGGGGTGGGCGCTTATCTGCGTCCGCCAGAAGATGCGCGACGTTGCGGCGTGCGCTTCACCTCAGAATGTCTGGGATTGTCCAACATGCCGGATGATGCGCTGATTGACCAGATGTTGGGCAATGGAGAAAGCCCCGGCCCTCATCCTGCCTGGAAACGCGGTGTTCCACGGGACAACGGCACTGGCTGGGATTTTGAAGATGTGCGCGATCATTACATGGCACAGCTATATCAGGTCGATCCTGTCCGCCTGCGCTATGCCGACCGCGAACGCTATCTGGCACTGGCGCGCACAACCAGCGGCGAAGTCATGTCTGCTGCGCTGAACGAATGGCGACGCACCGATTCCGGCTGCCATGGTGCACTGGTCTGGTTCTGGCGTGACTTATGGCCCGGTGCCGGTTGGGGCGTGATCGATGCCAATGGTCAACCTAAAGCCGCTTATTACTATCTGCGCCGCGCGATGTTGCCACTGACGGTGCTGATTACAGACGAAGGTCTGAACGGTCTGTTTGTACATATCGCCAACGATACGCCCATGCCGTTCGACGGTGAACTGGAATTATGCCTGCTGCGGCATGGCGATATCAGCGTAGCCAAGGCGCGCATCAGGGTAAATGTTGCTGCACACAGCACCCGCTTGTTCCGTGCCGACGCCCTGTTGCCACACTTTGCTGATACCAGCTATGCCTATCGTTTTGGCCCACAGGGACACCACGCCGCCATCGCTCATCTGTATCACGCCGATACGCCGCAGCCATTTGCCAGCGCGACTTTTTTCCCCAACAATCTGGCTTTGCCGCAAGAACGTGATCTGGGTCTGCAGGCGCAATTGACGAAATCAGACAGTGGAGATTACATCCTGAGCCTCAGAACAGAAAAGCTGGCACAATCGGTTTATGTGCAGATCAGTGATTTTCTGGTCGAAGATAATTATTTTCATCTTACCCCCGGCGTGGAAAAACAATTGGTGCTGTTGCCATTACATGCAGAGACAGACAAGATACCCAAGGGCACTGCGCAAGCGCTGAATGCGCAGAACAGTGTCAAAATTCAGCTTCTTCCTCACTGAACAACGTGGCCTCACAACAATTTCCAAGCAAAGATATTTTTTGCCCACCACAAGCATTCTGGTTCGGACACCAGGATGCGCCGGTGCTGGGCTGGTTTCATGCCGCCAAAGTGCGGGAAGCCGGAGGTACGCGGGAATGCGGTGTCGTTCTGTGTCCGCCGTTCGGGCATGAATACATGGTCTCGTATCTGTCCTATAAACATCTGGCAAATCAACTGGCACAAGCAGGCTTTGATGTCGTATTTTTTGATTACAACAATACCGGCGATGCCGCGGATGCCGTCACTCCGGATAATGATCGCATTGCCTTATGGCAGGAAAATATACAACAGGCCGCCGACCAATTACGGCATATCGCCGGTGTCAGCCACATTGCCCTGTTCGGACTGCGTCTGGGTGGATTGCTGGCAGGCAGCGTAGCGACAACAATCAACGCTTCTGCCCTGATGCTGATGGCACCGGTCATTTCAGGACGTGCGTATTCCCGCGAGATGCTGGTTCTGCGCAGTATGAGTCCGATTCAGCCCAATCCGGACGACCCTGCCCGCAGCGTTACGGACGATGAACTGACAGGTTATGAATTGTCAGCCGCCACCCGCAGCAGTCTGGGTAAGCTCGATTTACTCAAAATGCCTGCGCCGACCATCCCTGTGCTGGTCATGTCGCGTGACGATATATCAGGACAAGAAGCCAAGTTGGCAAATGCCTGGCATCAGGAAAATCCACCGCAACCGCCGACATTACATTTATCAGCGCAGCCAGGTTATGCCGCGATGATGACCGAGGATGCGCATGAGACAACCGTGCCAGTCTTGATATGGGAAGAATGCGTGCAATGGCTGGCGACCCATTTTCCTATCGCCGGAGCAAAGGCCGCCAGTGCGCCTGATACCAGTCGCTTGGCGGTCACCACAACTGTCAACAAACGGAGCGGTGTCTCGGAAGAATTAGTCAGCTTCCAAGGACTGGTTGGAGTTGTGAGTCAGCGTGTTGACGCTACACAGACTTCTGGTGCGCAGGTTGCCCACTTGCCAGCAGTGATCATGACCAATATCGGTGCCAATCATCGTGTCGGTAATCATCGTTTATACGTGACACTGGCCCGGACACTGGCGGCAGCCGGATTCCGGGTTTTACGCTATGACAAATCAGGCATCGGTTACAGCCAGACAACTCCGGCTGGTCTGGAACATGATGTCCACAACGAATGCGGCGTGGACGATATCCGTTCAGCCATGGATTTTTTACAAAACCGCTATGGCACATCCGGATTTGTACTGGCCGGATTATGTTCGGGTGCGTATCTTTCATATCTGAGTGCGATTGACGAGCCACAGGTAAGGGGCTTGGTATTGATGAATCAGCTGACCTATCGCTGGCATGAAGGCGATACGATCGAAGTACGCAAAAAAAATTCGATTAAATCCACCCATTTCTATCTGCAGGCAGCCACCGATTTAACCACCTGGAAACGCGTCATGACAGGACGCATCGAATTCCGGCAAATTGCCTCGCATCTGTCGCGCCGTGTGATCAAGCATACGCGTGCACGTTGGCAATCCGGCATGACCCGTCTGATGAAAAACTACCATTTACTGGGCAGGGTTGCGCGTCATTTCAGAGCAATGGAAGCACGGGGTACAGAATTACTGTTTATTTTTGATGCCCATGACAGCAGTATTGATCTGATGTCTGAGCAACTCGGGCATAAAGCCAGCCTGCTGGGCGCAAGCCAGCGCGTCAGAATTGAAGTACTGAATGGTACTGACCACACATTCACGCCTCGCTGGGCGCAACAGCATCTGGCCGATCTGATCAGCACGCATTTGCTGGAACGCTTTCAGACCACTGAGGAACAGAAAAATAAGGAAAATTAAGAGGCTTTTTGCAAACGCGGCAAAATGAACTTCCAGACCACGATCAGTTCGAATAGCTCAACCGCAATTAACGCCAGAATAGCACCTGCAGAACCCCAGCGCGGAATGCTGACCGAAGTGATCGTGATGACCAGCGCCAATGTCACGCTGCCAAGAATAAACATGGAACGGAAAGCACCTCCGCTGGAAAGCCAGGAAGTACCAACCCAGCGTGCCGCATTCACGGCAAAATAGCCCCCCCACAGCATTACCAGCGGATCCAGCCCGCTATATTTACTGCCGATCACGTAGTCTTCCAGCCACGGCAACGCCAGCAATAACACAATCACATAGGCCAGCACCACCAGTTCAATCACACCGATGGACAGCAAGGTCAGCTTGCGCAATCCCGCCCAGTTCTGAGCTGCCATCAGCCGACTGGCTTCTGGTCGAGCCACGCGCGACCAGGCAGCGACCGCCAGTGGAATCGGCATCAATAACAGGCGGGAGGCGTTCAGATCCGCAATGGCAGATAAGCCAAGCCAGGCACCGGACAAATACACATAACTGTAATTAGAGAGCCAGCCGACAATCACGCCCAGCACCGCCCAGCGGCCATGTCCACGGATCGTTTCCTGATGCGATGCCAGCACTTGCATGTCTTCGGCATCGTCAACATCGATCGCCGTTGTCCGGGCCATCAGGTGTTTCAGCGTCAATAATATGCAAAGCAGGGAAGAAAGCGCCAGTACGATAAAGACCGCAACCAGCTCCACCTGAAAAAAGGTATAGATAATTGCCAATCCACTGACCACCAGACCGGCATACAACACATCTTGTCGTAGTACGCTTGGAATATCTGACTGAATAAAGCCAACGGTGCGGCTGTACTCACGCAAACCATTGCCGATCAGATAGGCCGCAAAGACGGTTCCCAGCAACCAGCTCTTGTTGCTGTAATGCGTCACCGCCGGTAAAAACTCCACCGCAGCAAATGCCAGAAAAGCCATCGCCAGCGTCCAGAATATCTGTCGATACCAGTATCGCCGTAACAAACGCTTGCGGGTATTCTCATGTACTGCACTGGCAACCGTGGTCAGCGGCCCGGCAATCCAGGAATCCACCACCAGACCGACCAGCAAGCCGCCAGCGTACAATTGCCCATACAAACCATAGTCGTCTTTGTTGACGAGACGTATCAGCAAGGCGCCAATAGCAAAATTCAGCGCACTTAACATGCCCTGATCGATCACAGACAAAATGGACGACGATAAAAATTTTTTATGAAAACCCATGGGCTTGCTTTAACATTCCACTCATTCGAGCAGAACCTTACCATCAGGATCGACTGATGTACAAAGTGTTTCATTCTTTTACAATCGGTTTTCTTCTTTTTACCTCAGTCTATGAACAATTTCACCCATCACGAAGGGGCACTGGTGCTGTTCAGCGGCGGCCAGGATTCCACAACCTGCCTGGCATGGGCGCTGTCACGCTATCAACGCGTTGAAACCATTGGTTTTGATTACGGGCAGCGGCATGCAATTGAACTCAGTATGCGTCCGGACTTGCTGGCAGGCATGCGCACATTATCACCCCAATGGCAAGAACGTCTGGGGGAAGATCATATGATCGATCTGTCGCTGATTTCCCAGTTGTCGAGTACCGCCATGACGGAAGATATTGCCATCGAAATGCAGGAAAACGGATTGCCCAATACCTTTGTTCCGGGACGTAACCTGATGTTCATGACGGTAGCAGCCACCCTTGCCTATCGGCGTGGACTGACGGTATTGGTCGGCGGCATGTGTGAAACGGATTTTTCCGGTTATCCGGATTGTCGGGATGACACCATGAAAGCCTTGCAGGTGGCGCTCAATCTGGGCATGGCGACGCGGCTGAAGCTGGAAACGCCTCTGATGTGGATTAACAAAGCGCAAACCTGGTTGCTGGCAGAACAATTGGGCGGCTCCGCGCTGGTAGAGACTATCCGTGCCGACACGCATACCTGCTACCTGGGTGAACGAGGTCAATTGCACCCTTGGGGACATGGTTGTGGCAGCTGCCCGGCTTGCACGCTCAGAGCGCGTGGTTACGAGCAATATCGCAACGGCGAATTCAGCATCAATCCGGCGGCATGAAGCTGTGGTGGCATGAAGCTGCGAGCGGCAGGACAACCCATACAGCGACATCTCTCCATGTGCTACATGAAATAGCGAAAACGCTGATGTTGCAGCTTTGCCGCGTGTAAGCGCACAGTTAGCTTGATCGTCTACAATGAAGCGATTCTTTTACAACGTCTGACAACATTATGCTGATTGCCTTTCTGACCGACCTCCATGCCAATCGGGAAGCCGTTTCCGCTTGTCTGGCGCATGCTGAACAGCAACAAGTCACTCAATATGCGTTTCTCGGTGACCTGGTCGGCTACGGTGCAGATCCGGCATGGGTGATGACCACCGTTATGGAGTATGTCCGTCGTGGTGCATGGGTATTACTCGGCAACCATGATGCGGGCGTATTACAGGAAGACCGGCAGGGAATGAATCCCGTTGCCCGGCAGGTCGTCGAGTGGACACGCTCGCAGCTCAGTCTGGAACAGCTGGATTTTTTACGTGCCTTGCCTTATCGGGTGGAGTGGAAAGATCTGCTGCTGGTACATGCCAATGCCTGGGCACCGGAGAAATGGGAGTACATCGACGGCGTCATGGAAGCAATGCGCAGCATGCATGCGACCAAGGCCGCCATTACGTTTTGCGGCCATGTGCATATGCCAACGCTGTACCACATGACGCTGACGGGTAAAACAGGCGAATTCCTGCCAACGCCGGAGAACAGCATTCCGTTAAGTAAACAGCGACGCTGGCTGGTCATTCCCGGCTCTGTAGGCCAGCCACGTGATGGCAATCCGGCGGCCTGTTATGCCACGTTTGATACAGAAACACAGGAACTGACGTATTTCCGGGTTCCTTACGATACCGAGACTGCTGCGCAAAAAATCCGTCTGGCAGGCTTACCTGCCAGCCTGGCTGATCGTCTGATCACAGGAAATTAAAATGCAATCCAGCAAGCAACACAAACTTCAGGCTGGAATGGAATTCGATGGCTACCGGCTCGAAGAAAAATTACACACCGGTGGCATGGCGGCATTGTGGCGAGTAACAGATTTGCGTGAACGTCACCTTGGCAAACAAGGAATGGAAACCGCGGTACCGCCACTGATCATGAAAGTACCGCTGCTGTTTTCGACCGATGATCCAACTGCGATCGTGGCATTTGAAGTTGAGCAAATGATCATGCCTAAGCTCAAAGGCCAGCATGTACCACGTTACTTCGGCTCAGGTGATTTTGATGAGCAGCCATACATTGTCATGGAGCAAATCGCTGGTGAATCCTTACGCAGCAGATTTGAACAAGCCCCTTTACCGGTTGATGAAGTAGTCAGCGTTGGTATTCGGGTAGCAAATGCGTTGCAGGATTTGCATAAACAGCATGTGATTCATCTCGATATCAAACCCAGTAACATCATGTTTCGCGCTGATGGTGTGGCGGTACTGATTGATTTCGGCCTGTCACGACATGACCGCCTGCCGGATTTACTGGATGAAGAATTCCGTTTGCCCATGGGCACGGGGCCATATATTTCACCGGAACAAGTTCTGGGTGTCCGCAATGAACCCCGCAGCGATTTATTTTCTCTTGGCGTACTACTTTACCATCTGGCAACGGGGGAGCGGCCTTTTGGCCATCCGACCTCAGTATCGGGCCTGAAAAAACGTCTGTACCGCGACCCGATTCCACCACGCAGCCATCTGGCGACAATTCCCGCCTGGTTGCAGGAAATCATCCTGCGCTGCCTGGAGGTCGATCCGGCAGCCCGCTTTGATACCGCTGCCCAACTGGCGTTTCTGCTGCAACATCCTGATCAGTTAAAACTGACGGCACGCGCCGAAAAAACGGCGCAGGATGGCTATCTGTCTGTGTTGAAACGTCGGCTGCAAGCGGCAGGATCAGAACCGGTTTTGCAACACAGCGTTTCAGAACAATTATCGAAAGCACCGATTATCGTCGCCGCACTGGATCTGGCCAATAGCACAGAAGCATTGTCAGAAAGCTTGCGCAACATCACGCGCCGCATGTTGCAAACCGAGCCGGGTGCGCGGCTGGCTTGCCTGACGATACGCAAAACCAGTCGCATCGGCATGGATGAAAGTCTGATACAACAAGGTGAAAACATCCATGTCAAACAACTCGTCGATCTGAAACACTGGGCACGCCCGCTGAATCTCAGTCCCGATAAAATCACGTTTCATGTCATTGAAGCGACCGACCCTGCCAATGCGATAGTTGATTATGCCCATAACAATGGCGTCGATCACATCATCATCGGTTCACGCGGAAGTTCAGGTATCCGGCGCTATCTTGGCAGTGTCTCAGCACAGGTGGTTGCAGAGGCGGAATGTACTGTTACCGTAGTCAAATCCCAGGCGAAATAAAATCAGCGAAGCATCTGCTGGCAAACCCGGCAGACCGGGAAAATATTGCATATAAAAAAACATCATGCCCGCATAACGCCAACATGATGTTTTTCAATCACTATCCAGGAAATCATCGCCGGAAAAACAGAAGCCAATTCCACTAATCCGCCCATCCGCTCATGCGGCGAACGCAGGATTACAGGATTACTTGGTACGGACAATCAGGCCGCTGTTAGCATCTTCTTTGTACGCATAATTGACACGCCCTTTGCGCACTTCTCCCATGAAGATCATATTCTGGACAATCGCCTCATGATCAGTTTTGGAAAACGGTTTTTTGTAGCGGGTGATGACGGTCGATGTGGCATCGTATTTCATGTCTTCCAGCGCCAGCCGGATTTGCTCAGGGTCTGTCGAATTCGCCTGCATGATGGCCAGACTTAAAATACGCAGCGCATCATATGTCTGCGCAGCAGCAACAGCCGATGGAATACTTTTTACATTGTTATAACGCACATAAGACGCAGAAAAACTGCTGCTGCGATTACTGGATTCATTTTCAATAAAAGTAACCGGCATTCTGGCACCTTCAGCATTCGCTCCTGCCAATTCTGCAAAACTGTGTTGCGACAAAGTCCATGAGCCTGTCAGCGGAACATTCCATTTAATCTTGTTGATGCCATTGGCAACCATCGCCGCTTCCGAACTCAGGCAATACAAGGCAACGATTTGTGCTCCCGCCTGCCTCGCACGGGTCAATTGTGCCGTCATGTCCTGATCGCCAATTTTAAAGCTCTCTACCAGCACCGGACTTATTTTACGTTTTTGCAATTCTGCCATCATATTATCCTTACCAAACTGTCCGTAAGGCGTATCGTCGTGCAGGATAGCAATCTGCGTCAGCTTGCGCTTATCAATCGCATCCTTGAGTATTGCGGCCGGTTGCAGACTGTCACTGGCAGAAACGCGGAAAATATAACTGACGGGCACCGCTGGCGGCATGTATTGTTTGGTGATGTTGGCACCAGTGGCGACGCTGATAATCAGCGGAATTTTGGCATCCTGAAACACTTTGGCAGCTGGAATGGCAACACCGGTGTTGGCAAATCCGACCACTGCCACGACTTTTTCTTTTTCGATAAGTTCTTTTGCCATAGCAACGCCGACTTCGGGCTTGGCCAGATCATCACGTTCCACCAACTCAATTTTACGTCCCAGTATCCCGCCAATCTGATTAATATCCTGCAAAAAGACTCTGGCACCACCACGCAGACTTTCGCCCATATCGGTAGAGGATTTCCCGGTAAATGGGCCTATCACGCCAATACGAATCGTGGCATCTTCTGCCTGAGCCAATACAGAACAACTCAGCAGCAAAGTCACCAGCAGCGAGGATAAGCGCATTTTTTTCTCCGTAAAGTTATATTTTGCAAATACCATAATCGCAACGATGCATTCCGTCAATCACAAACATTTCACCTTTATTGAAGCAAAGATGAGCACGAAGATGACGATTGAAATAAGCACTGAGTGACCAGAGACATCGTCACTGCAAACCATGCTATTGCTATCGCACAGCGGAAATGGCACAGTCATCTTATTTCATCCGAATGACTTCACCATGACGCTGACATCCGCCTTGCAGCAGGCAGCCGAACTGATTACCCAGGCAGATGCTCTGATCATCACGGCGGGTGCGGGTATGGGCGTGGATTCAGGCCTGCCGGATTTTCGTGGTTCAGAAGGGTTCTGGAATGCCTACCCTGCACTCGGTCGCCGGAATCTGGTGTTTCATGAGATTGCCAATCCTGCCGCGTTCCGGCGAGACCTGCGTTTAGCATGGGGGTTTTATGGTCACCGCCTGCAACTGTACCGCAACACGATGCCACATAAAGGTTTTGGAGTGCTTAAAAAATGGGCCGAAAAAATGCCTCATGGTTATCAGGTATTTACCAGCAATGTGGATGGCCAGTTTCAGGCGGCGGGATATGATGAGCAACGTATTCATGAGTGCCACGGCTCTATCCATCATCTGCAATGCCTGCTCCCCTGCCGCAATGCGATCTGGTCTGCGCAAGACTTTCTACCTGAGATTGACACACAGCAGTGCCAGTTACTCAATGCAGCACCAACATGTCCACACTGTGGTGGCATTGCCCGGCCCAATATTTTGATGTTTGGTGACGCCGAATGGCTGGAACAACGCCAGCAGCAACAGCAAGCGAGACAAGCCTCCTGGTTAGCAACCGTCAGCAGACCGCTGGTGATAGAACTGGGCGCAGGCACCGCCATTCCCACGGTGCGACATTTCAGCCATCGTCTGCTACATGAACATCATGGACGTTTGATACGTATCAATCTGCGCGAACCACAGGTTCCGACATCACTCGATGTCGGGCTGGCAGTGGGTGCACTTGATGCACTCACTGCCTTAGATGCTTTGCTTTAGGCTGGCAAACATCAAACAATCCGGCGCCCCTGCTTCCAGACACCCAACACCACCGGAATACCATGCACCTCACGTACCCGGATAAAGTCTGCCCGCAATCCCTCAGCAATCTGCCCCCTGTCTGACAAACCCGCATAGCGCGCCGGTTGCAGGCTGACGGTCGCAATCGCCTTGGGCAAAGAGTACCCATCCTGTTGCAGTAAGAACGCTGCATGTAACAAACTGGCCGGCACATAATCTGACGAGAGAATGTCGAGCAGATCATGCTGTGCCAGTTCAGAAGCCGAGACGTTACCAGAATGCGATCCGCCACGAACACGGTTTGGCGCGCCCATCACAATCGCCAGTCCGTGTTCACGTGCGGTTCTGGCGGCTAACAATGTCGTCGGAAATTCAGAAATGGTCACGCCTTCCGCAACGCCTTCGTATACGTGCTCTGCCGTTGTATCATCATGGCTGGCCAAAGGCACTGACCTTTGCTGCCGACATAGATGAATAAGCTTACGGCGATTCAGCGCCACATGCTGATGCTGACGTTCCACCAGCAGATCCAGCATCTTATCGACCTTCTCATGACTCCAGCCACGCTTACCTGTGACATAAGTACGGTAATGGGCAATATCTGACCATTGCCTTTGCCCCGGCGTATGATCCATCAGCGATACCAGCTTCAACTGCTCATCTTGCAGGAATGGCGTAAATAAATTGATCAGATCTGGCTGTGCCAGTTCAAGCCGCAAATGCAGGAAGTGATCGGCCCGTAAAATACCAGCGGCGGCGGCCTCTTTAAGACCATGCACACATTGCACCAGCATCTGGGTACGTAAACTATCGGGGTCAATATCACCAATCGCAATCGCATCCAGCACACTGGTGATGCCGGATGCCGCAATTTGTGCGTCATGCGCAATCACTGCGGGCAATACCGGCCATTGCACTTTCGGTCGCGGCATCAGGTGTTTTTCCAGATTATCGGTATGAATTTCCACCATTCCCGGTA
This sequence comes from Undibacterium sp. SXout7W, assembly GCF_049339385.1. Taxonomy (NCBI): domain Bacteria; kingdom Pseudomonadati; phylum Pseudomonadota; class Betaproteobacteria; order Burkholderiales; family Oxalobacteraceae; genus Undibacterium; species Undibacterium sp. SXout7W. Next base: position 56,769 of record NZ_JBMPPF010000014.1, read on the forward strand.
ACAGATAATCACCTTCCCAGTCATCTCCCTCCACGCCATCAGTATCTGGCAATATTCCTTGTATCAATCCCTGGCTGACAGACAACGTCCCGGAAATAACATCAGTAGCAGTCACGATGCGGGCATTACGGATAGAAAAATCAGTATGAGTAGTCGGATTCATCGACATGAAAGCGGATAATATGGAAGACCATCACATTAGCATGAATAGTCCAGCGTCAGTGCAGCATCCGTAATAAGCTGGACAACGACCAGAGCAGATAAATACAAACGTATTTCGCACTAAATCTTGTTCGGAAATAAGATTCACATTGCGTTTTTTATATTGAGAATTGGCTGTTAAAGTTTCAAGGTAAATAATTTTTTTGCTGCGTTTCAACTACTTTCCCGGGAAAAATAATGCGCAATGTGATTCTGAGTCTATCCTCCGCTTTTTGTCTGCTGACACCGGTACTGGCTACTGCAGATACCATCGGAAAAATCCGTAGCAGTCAGACAATCGTCATTGGCATACGGGAGACACCACCGTTTTCCTACACCGACGACAAAAAGCAGGCACTGGGGTATTCCGTAGACTTGTGTCTGAAAGTCGTTGATGCACTGAAAAAAGAACTGAAACTGCCAAATCTGAAGGTGCAGTTTTACCCGGTTGATTCCGCCACCCGCTTTTCTGCACTGGTCGAAGACAAAATTGATCTGGAGTGCGGCAGTACCACGAACAATGCCGAACGTCGTAAAAAATATGGCTTTACCATCCCGCATTTCTTTTCCAGCGTTCGTGCCTTAGTGCGTACGGAAAGTGGCATTAAGAATTGGAATCAGTTGCGCAACCGGACTGTCGTCACCACCAAGAGTACGACAACCGTTAAATTGCTGACCGAGCGCAACGACACGAATTCCCTCAATATCAAACTGGTCGAAGGCAACAGTGATCAGGAGTCGTTCAAAATGGTAGAAGATAAAAAAGCCGATGTCTTCCCTATGGATGACGTGCTGTTGTACGGCTTACGCGCTGATTCAAAAAATCCGGCCGCTTTTTCGATTGTGGGCGATGCCTTGTCGATAGAACCGTATTCGATCATGTTGCGCAAAGACGATCCGGCTTTCAAAAAAATCGTCGATAATGAAATGCTGCGCTTGATCCACGAGGGAGAGATTTATAAAATCTATGACCGCTGGTTTATGCGCCCGATTCCCCCAAAAGGAATCAACATGAATATGTCGATGGGATTTTTATTACGCGATTCTTTACGCTTCCCTACCGATCAGGTTGGCGACTGATGGCAGGACATCGTCAGATGCCTATCTTCGTTACGTGATCAGCTCAGATGAACAAGTAAAACACATTGATGCGTTGATAGATCGATCAATAAGTCGATAGATCAACGTCTCCATGCCCGGAGATGAAGCAGGTGACCCCAATCCCCCACGCCAACACAATTCGCCCGGCACACGAGAAACACTCTGCCCCCTTAATACCCTCCGTACACCGCTACGCCCTGTATTTTTCGCCGGAAACAACCAGTCGTTGGTGGCAGGCGGGAAATCAGTGGCTGGGCAGAGATCCCTCCTCCTCTGTCGTGCAGGATTTGATACAACCAACCATATCCGGGGTGACAGCCGAGAATCAAAGAATACTGACTGCGAGTGCGCGCCGTTATGGTTTTCATGCCACGCTGAAGGCGCCATTCCGTCTGCGGGATGGTGAAGATTTTGCAGCACTGGATCAAGTGCTGAGCACATTTTGTCAGCAACAGACAGCCCAGATCGTCCAATTACCAACAGTGCAGTGGATGGGCGATTTTCTGGCATTGCGTCCGGAGAGTGATTCCCACGACATGATGAGCTTTGCGCAAGCGTGTGTCGCCAGCTGCGATCACCTGCGTGCACCGCTCAGCCAGACAGAACAGGAGCGCCGTCGTCCGGATCGGTTGAGTGTCCGGCAACGAGAATTACTCGCTCGCTGGGGTTATCCGTTCACAGAAGAGGCCTTTCGCTTTCATATGACACTCAGCGATAAAGTGACGCATCAAACCGATGCTGATCTGCTCTATGAAGCTGCGGTAAGGCATTTCGATATCCGCGAAGACCTGTGCATCGCCAGCGTATCTCTGTTTTATGAACCAACAGCAGGCGCCGACTTTCAACTCTTACAACGTTACCCTCTAGCTGCATCAACAATCTCTGCTTCAGCATGTCACAACTCTGGCAGGACGGACTGATGGTCGACTTGCTGCTTCCGGCATTCCCACCACATATTGTCCTGATTCCCGGATTCATGTGCGATGCCAACCTCTGGCAGGCACTGTTACCGGCATTGCGCCCATACGCTGAAATCCATTACGGCAATCTGAATCAGGGCGACAGCATCGATCAGATGGCAGAACACATCATCGCCAGGTTGCCCGGACCCAGCCTGATCATCGGCTTTTCTCTCGGTGGCTATGTTGCAAGGCGCATCGCTTTCACTGCACCAGAATTCGTGGCCGGGCTGGCATTGCTTAACACGTCTGCGCGCGCCAGCACACCGGAAGAACTGCTCAGGAATCAACAACAAATCCGCATGGTGCAACATTACCCTTATAAAGGTCAGACCAGAAGCGCACTGCGCCGTGCTCTCGATCCAGATCATCAGGATAACGAGGTCTTACTGGCCCAATTGCAAGCGATGTCATTGACACTGGGCAAAGATATTTTTTTGCGCCAGCTGGCATTACACCGTGCAGATGGACATGCCGAACTGGCGCATATCCATTGCCCGGCAATCATGGTGGCGAATAGAAAAGACCAGATGCGTCAACCCGATGAAGCAGAAAAGCTGGCTGCAGGATTATCGCGTGGCGAACTGCGCATCATCGAACAAGGTGGACATATGTCGCCATTGGAACAACCGGCAGAGCTGGCGGCGATACTGTTTGCGTGGATGCAAAAATACTGGACCATGCCAATCGCGACGACATCAACGCATCGGTAAATAAAAAAGCAGCCTTGCTGCTGGCTGCTTTTTTATTTCATTCATTTCACTCATTTCATTCAGGTTGTTTCTGGTTTGTTTTAGCTCACCTGTGAAACATAGATGGGCTGAATACAAACTGAATACAAACTGAATACAGGATGTTTGCAGGGTCTTTGCGACTGCCAGCAACATCCTGCCACAACAAACATTACCAAGCGTACGCTGCCTTGGCGTAGTAATAGCGACCATTAAAGCCATAAGGCGAGAAAGTGCTGTACGGCAAAGTACCACCGGTATTCAGATTGCCGGCAGATGTCACCTGATCAGGGTATTTATCACCAACATTATCAATCCCAGCGCTCAGTGTCCATTTTCCGAGGCGATAGCTACCCGATACATCGACCACCACATTGGCGCCGTATGTCTGATCCAGAGCCACACTGTTTTGTGGGGAAATGAAACTACCGTACCGTGTTGCCAGACTATGGAAAGTCCAATTGCCACGGAGATAGTCGAGTGCCAGACTGAACTTGTCTTTCGGTGATGTCAGTGTAGCGCGGTTGATGGTCTGGCGATCAATCAACGTCAGGCCATTTTGGGACAAAATAGCTGGATTGGCTGCAATACCGCTGACGCTGGTATTGTTATGGTTGTAGCCGACGGTGAGTCCTAATTTGTCGGAACCGGACAATGCCCACTGATAAGTACCTACGACATCAACACCACGGGTCTGGCTATCCAGCGCATTCGTAAAATAGCGCGCAGCACCGACCAGCACGCCCTGCTTTGCCAGCACACTTTGCAAAGTCGCTGGCAATACCAGATTGCCGGAATACAAAATACGGTGATCAACATCAATCTGGTAAGCATCAATACTCAACGTCGCATTGCTGACCGGTTGCAAAACCGCACCTATGCTGTAGTTACGTGATTTTTCTGCTTCCAGTGGCTTGGCGCCTAACGCTTTTGCAGCCGCTGTCGCGACACCAAACGTGCCGGTATCCACCAGTTGTGAACTACTATTGATCGTAATCAGATTCGTGGTGGAAATCGTGTAATTTTGTTGTGCCAGTGACGGTGCACGGAAACCATTAGAAGCAGCCGCACGCAAAGCAAATGCCTTGGTGAACTCATAACGTCCGGATAATTTGCCAGAGGTAGTGCTGCCAAAGTCGCTGTAATTTTCGTGACGGATGGCAAGCGACGCGCTCAACTGCTTCGTCAGCTCAGCTTCTGCATTGGCATATACCGCAGCGCTGTGACGGTTAAAACTACCTGCATTGGACGGCTGGAAACCAGCAAAACCCTGAGCACCACTGCCCAGATAAGAATTTGGCTCACCGGCGCCAATTTCATACTGGTCACGGCGATACTCCGCACCGACAGCGAAAGTGACGGGCGTGCCGGACAATTCAAATTCTTTGGCGGCATCAAAATTAAGCAAGGTTTGTGTATTTTGCAGTTTGCCAGCATAAAAACGAGTAGGACTGGCGGCGCCCAGAGTCAGATTGGCGGTGTTCGTCACATCCAGACTAAACTCACTGGAACCGTAATTCAGGCTGGCATCCCAGCGCCAGCCGTCAGTGCGTCCACGCACACCACCCACGGCGGCGACATCGGTGCTGACCGATGCTTCATTCGGTAAAAAACCATTCGGATACAGTGTGGAACGCAAGGTCGTACCTGTCGAGTACGCGGTGCGCCAGGTTGCTGGAACATCGCTGTTACGACGGCTGTAATGAGTAAATCCATATAATTCCAGTCCGTTATCGAGCGGCAGCGCTGCATTGAGTCCGACACTGGTTTGCTGTGTTTTAGGATCACCCTGTACCTGCGTTACCTTGCCATACAAGGGTTCGGCAGGATTGCGGAAATCGGCTCCGGCACGATTCGTTTCGTTCTGATTGCGCTGTTCAGCGGTAATCCGTAACCAGCCTTTCTCGCCCAGCGCAGTACCAATGTTCGCACTCAGGTTCGCCTGTGTTCCGTCGCCCTTGCTGTACTGACCACCACCAACCTGTATCTCTCCACCACTGGCACCTTTTTTGAGAATGATATTGATGACGCCAGCGATTGCATCGGAACCATATTGAGCGGCAGCACCATCGCGCAACACTTCTACATGGTCAATTTCCGCCAGCGGAATTGTATTCAGATCAGCAGGCGATGATCCGCGTCCAACGGAACCGCTGACGTTCACCACCGCCGTCGTATGCCAGCGCTTACCATTCACTAATACCAATGTCTGATCAGGAGACAAGCCTCGTAATTGCGCGGGACGTGCCGCCGATGTTGCATCCGTTACTGCTGGTCGTGGAAAATTCAGCGATGGTAATAAGCGACTCAATGCCGTGGCCAGCTCCGCAGAACCGGTAGACTGCAAGTCCTTGGCAGTCAGAATATCCACCGGCGCTTCAGAATCAGAGATGGTGCGCTTCAATGAGCGCGTGCCCGTCACAATCACTTGATTTGCCTGTTCTGTTGCAACAATGCCGGTTTGCTGTGCATATGCAGGAATCTGGCTGGACAAAGCTGCGCATGCCGCAGCAATCAGGAGCGATGCTCGCTGACGAGGGAAAGGAATCAGTTGCGTCGTAGGAAAACTCATCATCAATTTTTCTTTCTGCTGAGAAGCAAATTCACCAGTGCACACGCGCTGTACGCGCCAGAATGACGGTGGATGAAATAACATGAATTGATCATACGATGCAGTCACATATTACTCAAACGAAGGTTTTATAATTTCTACATGCCATTTATGTATATAAAACCTGTTATTTGACGCAAAAAAGTTTGGTTTCACCTATGAAAATGGGCTTTTATTTCAAAAAAATCTTATTGGTTATTTCTAACAATCCAGACAGAATATGACTGTCTCCTTTTTAAAACATCAAATAAGATTAGGTGATTCTGGTTTCTGCGCGTATATTGTGTCCTGTACTTGCATCAAGTCCTTATATTGTTGGTCCCAATTCCGCATAGCTTTCTCCTCTGGCTGTTCTGTTTGTTCTCCTCCGGTTTTATTTCTTGGTTTCAAGTGCCTTCAGGCAATGTTGCCTATCTATTTTTCAAAGGAAAAAACATGAGTACTCAAACAGGTATCGTCAAATGGTTCAATGATGCAAAAGGTTTCGGCTTTATCGCTCCAGACGCAGGTGGCGCGGACTTGTTCGCTCACTTTCAGGACATCCAATCCAGCGGCTTTAAAAGCCTGAGCGAAAATCAGCGCGTTTCTTTCGAACGCACTGCTGGTCCTAAAGGCGATAAAGCAAGCAATATCCAGATTCTCTCCTAAGTGAATCCGTGGTGAAAACAGCCAATCAACATCATGCTTAACTGCTCCAGTGTTTGACTGCTTCACCACCAGAAACTCTTTTTTGCTGTTCTTTTTCATATTCTTTGTCATTCGTCACAAAGACACCTGACAGATAGTCAGGGTTGAGTCCGAAACAAGACATGAATAAGTTCAGCGACTGCTTCTTATGTCAGCAATATGCTGATGCGCAGATCAATTCTCACCGGCCAGCGGCACTACGCAGATAGCGTGGGTAACTGGGAAATGGCGTAGTTGATCAGTGATCGTCATGGTCACCGCAGAGTCAATATGAAGATTGACTCAAACGCGCCTCTGTTCTCACCGACCTGTATGCATGCCACCGGTGGCATGTGGGAAAATGGTGTAGCAGATTTAAGAAGACTCACATTCGTATTACCCTTTGTCTGCGCAAACAATCGCTTGCAATGACAGAACGAGGCAACTCTCCCGCTGTAGAAACACTATGCAGATAGCATGGGTGACTATAAGGAAAAGCCAGTGGCACCTTACAGATAGTAGGGGTTGCTGACGAGTTACCGACATGAATGGAATGCCCGCCTTTGCGCGGGCTTTTTGCGTTTACAACACTACTTACTGCACTCATGTACTGTCCGACTTACTGCTCTGCTGACAATGTGCCACTGAGTGCCCTGCCTGCGACAACACTGCCCTCCGCTACTGATCAGCACACACCGTCAAGTCCGCAAGATTTGTCAAATGAGGCCGTGTTATTGTTGCATCTTCTTCATCAGACAACGCCAGCCGCACATGGAATCCAGATCGACCAGAATCAGTTACGAACGTCGCCTCATGCGAGTGACCAGCTATCTGCACGAGCATCTGGATGATGCTCTCGATCTTGATAAGCTGGCAGAAATTGCCTGCATGTCGCCCTATCACTGGCACCGGATATATCAGGGCATTCATGGTGAAAGCGTGGTTGCCACCGTCAAACGCCTCCGGCTACAACGTGCGGCGACTTTGTTGTCCCGCACCACGACTGCGGTAGACGAGATCGCCGCGCTGTCTGGCTATCCGAATGTACAGTCATTTACCCGGATTTTTTCGTCTGTGTATGGCATGCCGCCTGCGCGTTATCGCAAAGAAGGCAGCCACACACAATTCCCTGTACCCCCTCAGACCAGGAGTCATCTCATGTTTCATGTCGATATCAAGACCGTTGCAAGTATTCCCCTGCTATGTATAGAGCATACCGGTTCTTACATGGGTATCAGCAAAGCCTTTGACCTATTGAACGGTATCGCCGCATCGCGTCAGTTGTTCAATGAACATACGCGCTGGATAGGTATTTTCTTTGACGATCCCTGCGCCGTCGAAGAATCTGCGCTACGTTCGCGCGCATGTATCAGCATCCCTGAACATCAGCAGTATCAGGAGCAGCAAACACCAGATGCCCCATTAGTATCGATGCAGATTGAGGGTGGTCGTTACGCAGTACTGCGCTATCGGGGTCCGTACTCGGATATGCAACCAGTGTATCAATGGTTTTATGGCACCTGGCTACCGGCATCTGGTCATGAGGCAGCAGATGCGCCTCCGTTTGAAGACTATCTGAATAATCCACGGGAGACGCCACCGGCAGATTTATTGACAGACATCTATATGCGTCTGCGATAGACGTTGGTTCGCTGAATATGTCTGACCTACGTGTATAGCCAACGCTGAATTGTGCCGCAAAGCACGTAGGTCAGACTGAATGACATCTATCTCTTATCGTCTGTCACCAGAACGTAAGTCGCTATCATTAGCTTATCAGGTATAACAATATTAATTATCGTCAGGTAAGCGACAACTTCAGTAGTAACTTAAGCAAGCACTGCCAACAATCCACAATGAAAGTGGCAGCAACACGGCAACAATCCTGATCGTTATTTCGATTCTGATTTTGGTACTGGTGGCGTTTTTGGTGCTGCCGCTCGGTTGTCTGTAGCGGAATCCGGGCGATTACCTGACTGAACATCTTTAATCCTGACGACTTTACCTTTGACCTTGCAAGGATTGTCAGACCAGATTACACGGCCGTCCAGCTCGCATTTAAACACGGACACTTGTGCTGTTGCCATAATAGGAAGCAACAACATCGCCAAACCGGCGGAACAGAGTATTTTTTTCATCAGCAATCGCAATATCGTAGAACGGAGAGAAGATTCATCCGGCATCGGCAAATGGCGCAGGCATCACCTACCAACAGAAAATTCCAATCAATTTTTATCAAAAAGATATTGCCATTATCGCATTACAGCTCCATTACTGACGATCAATTTTCTCTCTTTGAGGCACCATCAACACTTCTTCACTGAGTGCCGGAAATGTGTACCGCATTACGCTAGACACACTCCGGCGCTGGGTTGGGCAAATAACCCGCCAATAATCAAACAGTCAGACAATCATTAGGTCACAATTCCATAACCCTCAGGCCAGATTCATGCGCTTTGCCTCCGCCAACAATTCGGCCCGGAAATCGGGATGCGCGATCGCAATCATTTCCTGCACGCGTTGTCTGGCAGATTTGCCTCGCAATTGCGCCACACCAAATTCCGTGACCACGTAATTGATATCATTTTTACCCGTCGTGACATGCGTTCCCGGTGACAGTGTCGGAACGATACGCGTGATACTGTCTTCTTTTGCCGTAGATGGCAGCACGATGAAGGCTTTTCCATCTTTCGAGCGATTGGCTGCGCGTACAAAATCCACTTGACCACCCGTGCCGGAATACGGCAAATGTCCCAGGCTTTCTGAGCCGCACTGACCCAGCAAATCAATTTGTAACGTGGCGTTGATCGCAATCAGTTTGTCGTTTTTGGCCGCCAGATACGGATCATTGGTAAAGTCAACCGGATGAATTTCCAATGCTGGATTGCGATGCATAAACTGGTACAGTTTTTTAGATCCGAGTGCAAACGTCGCTACCATTTTGCCGGGCATATAGGTTTTTTTGCGATTAGTCACCGCACCACTCTCTACCAGCGTCAAGATACCGTCGCCGATCATTTCGGTATGAATACCCAGATCGTGCTTACTGGTTAACTGCATTACTACTGCATCCGGAATCCCACCATAACCGATTTGCAAGGTCGAACCATCGTCAATCATGTCTGCCACATACTTGCCGATAGCTTCCTGTACAGGGCCAATTTTTGGCAAACCCACTTCAGTCACAGCATCGTCGTTCTCGACCAGTGCCGCCACCTGAGAAATATGCACATGGCAATTGCCATTGGCAAATGGTACATTCGGGTTCACTTCGAGCACCACTGCGCGCGCCTTGGCAATCGCTGCCATGGTGTAATCAGCCGCCAGACTCAAGGAAAAATAGCCGTATTCATCCATCGGTGACGCCATGGCAAATACAACATCTGATGGAATCAGGCCGCGCTCAATCAGCGACGGCATTTCGGAAAAATAGCTGGGAATAAAATCTATCCAGCCCGTCTGCCCGCCCGAACGTGATGCGGCGCCAAAAAAGAATGCCACATGGCGGACATGTTCCACCGTTTCCGGATCAAAATAACCATATTTCCGGACTGCCAGAATCTGCGCGACCTTGACATCATGAAAACGTCGTCTTTGCTCCGATAAAGCCGTCAATAAAGTCGGAGGCTCACCCACGCCGGTAGGAACGATAATGAAATCCCCATCCTGCACTTGAGCCAGGGCATCAGCGGCGGAGCAACGTTTTTGACGATACAGTTCTTGAACAGACATGATAAGCAATAATCCCGGTAAGGTTGACCACCCCAGACCCGGCGCACAGCAAATTCTGCGCACCTGGCATAGCAGGCAGTGACAGCAATCAACGCAATGAATCAACCAATACCGTGCTGCAGAAAATACAGTTCATCAGGATCATTCAACGATCCCGCCATATGATCCAGCCAGCATCACAGATTGGTACTGATCAGCGATTTCAGATCGTTACTATATGCTAAGTCCCTGTCATGAAAATTACAGTCAGTCTGATGACATTTCTATTCTTTTTTGTTCTACAACAAAAAAAGAGCACAGAAACTTTCGTTTCTATGCTCTTTCATGTGATGCGCCTTGCGCGCAATACGCCTAGCCCGCGTAAGTCAAAGTATCAACACTGGTGGTGTAGCTGCTGCTGGTTACCGTGCTGACATAGACATAATCGGCTTTTGCCAGCGTTGGTGTCAGGGTGATCAGCATATAGCCACGACGATACGTGTCGATATACGAAATATCGTCCACCAGCGCCTTGACTGTACCTGCCAGCGTTGCCGGTGGTACCACTTCCGGTGGAAATACGCCTTCAAACCCAGAAGAAGTGACCGACATCCCGGCAAATTCTGCTCCCACCTGTGTACCATCAGCCAGTGTCAGTTTATTGAACCAGGCGTTGTGGCTGTCGCCAGATAAAACGAGGAATTTTTTACCGGCAGTTTTGAGCTTTGCAGCAGATGCAAATACGGTGTCGCGAGCATTGGGATAACCTTCCCAGTTATCAAAGGTATAGGAGATTTTTGGATTTTTTGTCACATCCAGCAAATCTTTCTGCGCCTGTGTCTGGGACGCTACCGGCGTCGCTTTGGCTGTTAAATAAGCCGTAACGGATGCTGTGCTCAGGTTGGTCGATAACACCGATGCAGGCAATTGCACACGTCCCATGACCGTCTGATTTCCCAGAACCTGCCACGTAGCTTTGGAGGCTGTCATCTGCGTGTCCAGCCATGCCTGTTGCGTCAGCCCCATCAATTGCTTGTTCTTGTTGAACGCATACGGCAAGAATTGCGGATTCGCGACATCGCGCCCCTGCGCATCCACCATACGATCCGGTGCCTGTTCCCGACCGATGATGCGGGTATCCAGCATATGCAAAGACAGCAGATTACCAAAGTCAAACGAGCGGTAAATTTTCAACAGATTACTGGTATCCGGTGTGCGTATCGGCATCCACTCATGGTAGACCTGACTTGCGGCGGCCTTACGTGCGCTCCAGGCACCTTGCGTTGCAGGATTGTGATTTTCTGCACCATCCATCCAAGCATTATTGGCAAACTCATGATCGTCCCAGATCGCAATCATCGGCATACGCGCATGCAACGCCTTCAGGTAAGGATCAGCCTTGTGCAAGGCGTGGCGCGCACGATAATCGGCGACTGTCACTGTCTCGCTTGCCGGGGCAGAAACACGTCCCGCAACTTGTGAGGCAACTGGTGGATATACGCCATCCTTATATTCATAAATATAGTCACCCAGATGTAAAGCAAACTGCGCACCGGAAGATACTGCGGCATCGTAAGCATTGAAATAACCCGCAGGATAATCACTGCAAGAAAAGACGGCCAGCTTCACTTCTGCCACGTTACCGACTGGCAAAGTGCGGGTACGGCCAACAGGAGAAATACTGTTGTTCGGTGCAACGAAACGATAAAAATATTCCGTATTTGCGGCCAGCCCGGTCACATCGACTTTGGCTGTAAAACTCGCGTCTTTGGTCGCATTGACTTTACCGGAAAATAAAACCGCAGCAAAACTGGCATCTGCTGCCATCTGCCATGTCAGTTCAACCGTATCGTCCGTTGATACCTTGGCATGTGTCCACAGGATCACGCGGTCAGCCAGAGGGTCGCCACTGGCTACGCCGTAATTAAAGGCAGCCTGTTCGCCATTGAGTATGCTGGTAGAGCCCGAACCACCGCAGGCAGTCAGTACACCACCAGACGCCAGCACCGCAGCAACCGAGGACATCTTGATGACGAAGCCACGGCGACCCGTGTTTGTCGGCAAATGTGTCGGCAGTTCTGTCACTGGCATATTGTCTTTCCCGTTCATCCTGATCTCCCCGATAAAACCGACGATTCTATGGAGTTGGTATGTCAGGCCTGTGACAAAAATACAAAATCGCATCTTCTCAATCCTGAGAAAAGCTTCTATTTTTTATCAAAACAAACGTGGTATGGCGAAACTTTATGCGCCATGATAGGTCTGTCTTATCTGAGTCATTTGAACTGAACCACTCAACCAAAGCATCTCAAGGGCGGCGCTGTTGCTATCCGGCAGATGCCGACGCGCATATCAGGAAATGACCGCACTCTCCGTTACTCATACTGCATGTACTTTGTCTGCGTTTTTGAAGGAACAATAATGACTCTCCGTTTGCCTATACCTTCCGTGTTATTGCTGAGCGGCTTACTCGCAGCAACCTGCGATGCTGATGCACAAACAAAGGTCGTACAAGAAGCCGATATCACGGCAAAAAAGCCGCAGATAGAACAGATCGTCAATGAAATTTCTGCTAGCAGAATTGATGCTTATATCCGTAAGTTAGTCAGTTTTCAAACGCGCCATACCATGTCTGACGCCACGTCCGATACCGTGGGAATTGGTGCTGCACGGCGCTGGATCAAACAGGAACTGGAACGCTGCGGTGCGGGCAAGCTTGATGTGCAATTTGACAGCCATATTGCACCAGTCGGCCGTCGCATCAGCCGCCCTACCGAGATTGTCAATGTCGTCGCCACTCTGAAAGGCCATACTGACAGCGACCGATATTATGTCGTCAGTGGTCACTATGATTCGCGGGCAACAGATGTGATGGACGCTACCTCATTGGCGCCGGGTGCCAATGATGATGCCTCCGGTACAGCCGCTGTGATGGAAATGGCATGCGTCATGGCCAGACACCGTTTTGATGCCAGCATCGTCTTCATGACTGTCGCGGCAGAAGAACAGGGGCTCTATGGCGCCACGCACTGGGCACAACAAGCGCGGGAAAAAAATCTGAATATTGCCGGCATGTTCACCAATGACATTATTGGCAGCTCCCGGTCAGAACACGGCGAGATCGACAATAAAACCGTACGCCTGTTTGCCGAAGGTGTGCCTGCGCTCAAAGAGCTGCCAGAACAGACTCGCACACTGATTGCTACGGGCGGCGAAAGTGACTCCCTCTCGCGCCAACTGGCACGCCAAGTCAAAGAAATCGGCGAGCGCTATGTTCCCGGCTTTACGGTCAGTATTGTCCATCGTCGCGACCGCTATCTGCGTGGCGGCGACCATATTCCTTTTCTGGAACGCGGCTATGCAGCGCTACGCTTCACCGAGCCCAATGAGGATTTTAATCATCAGCATCAGGATGTGCGGGTAGAAAATGGCGTACAGATGGGAGATCTGCCCGAATTCGTCGATCCGGACTACACTGCCAACGTCACGCGTATCAATGCTGCCGCGTTAGCCAGTCTGGCATTGGCACCAGCAGCACCATCCGGTGTCCGAGTGAACACGGCACAACTGGAAAACGATACCAGCATTATCTGGAACACAAACAAGGAACCTGATCTGGCAGGCTACCGTATTGTCTGGCGCGAAACTACCAGTAGCGTCTGGCAAGGCAGCATATTGACCGGAAAAGTCAATGCCTACACAGTCAAAGGGAAATCCAAGGATAATTACTTTTTCGGTGTTCAAGCCATTGATCAGGACGGCAACGTCAGCGTCGCCACCTATCCTTTACCCGGAAAGTAAAGTCAATAAGGGCACTCAAGCCAATAACACCGATATGCATTCATCACAGATGTAAGCCAATGCAGCCGACACACCATCTGAAACACCTGAAGCACCTGAGATACGTTCTACATACTATAAAGGCACATCATGATTGAGTTACACCATCTGAAACAATCACGCTCCCGTCGCATTACCTGGCTGCTCGAAGAGCTGGGACAAGAGTACACGGTCATCAGCTACGATCGCCATCCGCAGACGAATCTGGCACCACCAGAACTGAAAACCATACATCCGCTTGGCAAAGCGCCAGTCTTGCGTGACAAAGGTGTAGTACTGATTGAATCAGCGGCCATCATTGAATATCTGATCGCTGAATATGGTCAAGGAAATTTCATTCCGGCACGTGGCACAGCGGATTACTACCGTTATCTGCAGTTGATGCACTATGCTGAAGGATCAGCCATGTTACCGCTGCTGTTAAATTTATACGTCGGTCGACTGGGAGAGGCAGGTGCACCATTGCATCCACGTATCCAAAGCGAAATCGCCAATCATCTGGGCTACCTGAATAACGAACTGGAAGGACGAGACTACTTTGTTGGCAACTCCCTGACCGGCGCCGATGTGCAATTATCTTTTGTGGCACAAATCGGCATCAGAAATGCGGGGAGAGAGGCGTTCCCACATCTGACACGCTTTGTTGATATGCTACAAGCGCGCCCCGCATATCAACGGGCAGTGGCAAAAAGCGGCGAATAAATCATAGCATTCATCGCCAGTGCAACAGGAATGAGCGGACTGCCATAGGCATCAGAAAACCTACTACAGTCCGCTTCACGTTAAGGCTCCAGATATATGCTGTCTGATATGTTGATGTTGCTGATGCTTGGATATCCTCAGTGTGTTGGTTTGATGCGCGCCATGCACGCAATAGACACCAGACGCACCACTGGTATATCAGGATTTTCCTGATGTCCATGCCTGCCATGCGAGCATTGCCCAGGCAAGCAAAAATGCCAGCCCGCCTATCGGTGTAATTGCACCGAGTATGCGTATGCCTGTCAGTGCCAATGCATACAGGCTACCGCTGAAAATCAGAATCCCGATCAGCATCGCCCAACCGACACGCCTCATCCAGACGGGATCCAGACGCAACATCAGCACACCAGTCGCGATCAATCCCAGTGCATGCACCATCTGATAATGGACAGCAGTATGCCAGATTGCCAGCATGTCCACGCTCAATATCTGTTTTAATGCATGGGCGCCAAATGCCCCGGCAGCAACAGCGATCAGCATATTGAATGCGCCCAAACCAATCAAGTGACGATCTTGCATGACATGCCCTATCTTGAGAAAACACTTATTGTAGTAGATAGCAGGCGAATGAATGAGTAAGTTAAATCATTGATGGTAAACATAAAAATGGCTGACAAACGTCAGCCATTTTTATGTTTACCAGGAAGCGACAGGCACTACACTCGTTCAAGCAGCTCTGGATTTACTTTGCACCGTATTGAACTCCACCATCAAGCTGTCCTGCTTGAGTTTTGCCGCTGCCAGATAACGTTCTTTCACGTGCCCGTAACCACGGATGTCTTCCGGAACGGCAGCAATCGCCACCGCTTTCGCCAGATTATCCGCGTTCAACAACGGCAGCAGGCGGCTAATGGTTTGTTGATATTCCACCGGCAAAGCACGTTCCGTTTTGCGCTCTTCGGTACGACCAAAAATATCGAATGCCGTACCACGCAAGGATTTGAAACCAGCCAGTAAACCGAACGCTTTCATCATCCACGGTCCATACTGTTTTTTCACCAGATGACCCTGAGCATCATGTTTAGCGAAGAGCGGCGGTGCCAGATGAAAGTGGATCGCGTAATCACCTTCAAACATATCGGCGATTTTTTTCTGGAATTTGCCATCGCTGTACAAACGGGCAACTTCGTATTCATCCTTGTATGCCATCAGCTTGAACAGATATTTCGCCACCGCTTCGGTCAGGCGTAAAGCCTTACCGTCGGCGATCTTGCTTTCGGCGGCTTTCACTTGCGCGACAAAATCAGCATACTGCTGCGCATAAGCGGCGTTCTGATAATCAGTCAGGAAATTAACCCGCTGATTGATGGTGTCTTCCAGACTCGGTGCGCGTTTCAGCTCTATCACTTGCGACGGTGCGACCAACCGTTTGACGGCGGCCAGATCGTGCGCTGCCAAACGCCCCCAGTTAAACGCCTGTTTATTAAAATCAATCGACACTGCATTCAACTCAATCGCCCGCATCAGCGCTGCGCCTTCCAGCGGTACCCAGCCTTTTTGCCAGGCATAGCCAAGGATGAACATATTGGTGGCAATATTGTCGCCCATCAGTGCGGTGGCAATTGATGCCGCATCTACCATATCAACACGGCCTTCGCCGCAGGCTTTACGGATATCCTGTTCGGCAGAAGTACCGGGGAACTGCCAGTCCGGATTTTTGATGAAAGTCGAGGTTGGCGTACCGTTCGCATTGATGGCCGCGTAAGTGCGGCCTTCACCCATGCGTGATAACGCATCTTTGCCTGCTGTCACGATCAAATCGCAACCAATCACCAGATCAGCCATGCCGGTACCAACGCGGGTGGACTGTATGTCTTCTGCTTTGTCGGCCAGACGCACATGCGACATCACTGCGCCACCTTTTTGCGCAAGTCCGGTCATGTCCAGCACCGAGCAAGCCTTGCCTTGCAAATGCGCAGCCATCGCCATGATCTGGCCGATGGTGATCACACCGGTACCACCAACGCCGGTGACCAGCACGCCGAACGGCACCTTGGTATCAGGCAGCGCCGGATACGGTAAAGTATTCACATCCAGTGCATTACCCGCTTCGATTTTCATCTTCGCCGGTTTTTTCAGCTTGCCACCTTCGACCGTGACAAAACTAGGGCAGAAGCCGGTCACGCAAGAAAAATCTTTATTGCAGGACGATTGATTGATCTGGCGCTTACGACCGAATTCAGTTTCCAGCGGCTCCACCGACAAACAATTCGACTGCACCGAACAATCTCCGCAGCCTTCGCAGACCGCTTCGTTAATCACTGCACGCTTGGCCGGGTCGGGGAAACCCGGTTTGCCGTCCTTGTCGATTTTTTTGCGGCGGCGGCGTTTTTCGGAAGCGCAGGTCTGGTCGTAAATCATGGCCGACACGCCTTTGCATTCGCGCAGCTCGCGCTGTACTGCATCGAGTTCGGAACGGTGACGCACCGTGACACCAGCTGCCCACGGATAACCGGCCGGGTATTTTTCCGGCTCATCGGTGACCACAATAATCGGGTTCACACCTTCCGCAGCAATCTGGCGCGAAATCATGCCGGGATCGAGCGGGCCGTCGAATTCCTGTCCGCCGGTCATCGCGACAGCATCGTTGAACAGAATTTTGTAAGTGATATTCACATCACCAGACACGGCGGCGCGGATTGCCAGCAGGCCGGAGTGATAATAAGTACCGTCGCCCAGATTACAGAACACATGCTTTTCATTGGTGAACGGCGCTGCACCGACCCAGGTCACACCTTCGGCTCCCATGTGGGTAAAGGTTGAGGTTTCGCGATCCATCCAGGTCACCATGTAATGGCAGCCGATACCGGCCAGCGCACGGCTGCCTTGCGGTACTTTGGTGGAGGTGTTATGCGGACAGCCTGAGCAAAAATGCGGAATACGGTCTTTATTCGGATCCGGCTTACCAACATTCAACAGCGCGTTTTCTTTGGCTTCCAGATAGGCAACACGTTCTTTGACGCGCTGCTCTACAGGATGTCCGGCAAAGTACCGGGTGATGCGGGAAGCAATTGCCCGCGCAATCTGTGCCGGGCTCAGTTCATAGGTCGCAGGCAGCAGCCACTCACCGTGGCCGGAGCCATGCAGATTGCTCCATTCGCCGGAGTCATCGAACTTGCCGACCACGCGCGGACGCACGCTGTCTTCCCAGTTGTACAATTCTTCTTTCAGCGCGTATTCCAGAATCTGGCGCTTTTCTTCCACCACCAGAATTTCTTCCAATCCGGTCGCAAATTCGCGCACGCCTTCTGACTCTAACGGCCAGGTCATACCAATTTTGTACAAACGGATACCGATGTCTTTCGCTACCTGTTCGTCGATCCCGAGATCAGCCAACGCCTGACGGGTATCGAGATAGGATTTACCGGCAGTGATAATACCGATCCTGGCATGCGGGCTGTCCCAGATGATCTGGTTCAGCTTGTTGGCTCGCACATAGGCGAGTGCGGCATACCATTTGTAATTATTCATCCGGGTTTCCTGCGCCAGCACAGGGTCTGGTGTGCGGATGCTGACACCGTCCGCCGGCAGCACAAAGTCTTCCGGAATCACCGGCTTCACGCGATCCGGATCAATCTCGACCACAGCGCCGGATTCGACGATATCGGTCACACATTTCATCGATACCCACAGGCCGGTGTAGCGCGACAGCGCGATGCCGTGCAGGCCGTAATCCAGATATTCCTGTACGGTAGACGGATACAACACGGGAATGCCGCAGGCTTTCAGAATATGTTCGGACTGATGCGCGGCAGTCGATGATTTCGCCGCATGATCGTCACCTGCCACCACCAGCACGCCACCGTGCGCAGAAGTACCGGCCAGATTCGCATGTTTAAACACGTCGCCGCAACGATCCACACCCGGCCCTTTGCCGTACCACATCGCAAATACGCCATCGTATTTCGCACCGGGGAACATATTGACCTGCTGCGTGCCCCAGACCGAGGTGGCTGCCAGATCTTCATTCACGCCGGGATGAAATTTGACGTGGTGTTTTGCCAGATGTTTTTTGGCTTTGGCGGCTGTCAGATCGACATTGCCCAACGGGGAACCGCGGTAGCCGCTGATGAAACCGGCGGTGTTCAGACCCGCTTTTTCATCGGCCTGACGCTGCAGCATCATCAGGCGAATCAGTGCCTGAGTGCCGGTCATGAAGGCGCGGCCGCGCTGGAGGGTAAATTTATCGTCGAGCGTGACAGATGTGTCGATCTGCGCCTGCTGCCCGATTGTAAGGGGTGCATTCATGGTGGAGTCTCCGTGCTTTTATTGTGTGGCGATTGTGTACGCTACAAAAAAGAATCACCTTGTGAGTGAATCATATACTCTTTAGTACGGGACGCACATTACCATGCTGTATTAGCCCTTCCCCATGCACAGTGCTATAAAAAAAGACCAGTACAGTATGACTGACACCGAGTCAAAGTGTACTGGTGATGTCAAGCAATATTTACCCAGTAGCAATAAATTGTTGTTTCTTCCAGAATGCTCATATGAGCCTAATAAAATATGGCAAAATATGTAGAAATATATATAAAAAAGGGGCTGCAATGTCTTCTGCCATAGATAAGCTGATCAAAACTATCATGCTGCCATCGTCGCTCATCATGACCAGGCTCAGCTTGCGCACAAAACTATTGTGCATGTTTGCCACGCTGATACTGCCAATTTGCGTACTGGCTGTCTATGTCGTGTTCAAGGTACAGGCAGACGTTGATATCGCTAATGCAGAACTGACCGGTGTTAACGCGACCCGTCAGATCATGGATGTCATGATACAAACGCAAAAGCATCGGGGACAAGTCAACCTCAAACTGTCTGGTCAGAATGTCGATGAAGCGTTGAGCAAAACACGCAGCGCATTAAGCGCAGGCCTGGATCAACTCGATCAGTTGGTCAAGGAAACGCCGCAATTTGAACTAGCAGCAAACTGGAAACCTATGGCGGACGAGTTGCGCCAGCTGGCAAGTGGTCAGATCGCTGATTCAGCGCCTGCCAGCATTGCGCAGCATAGCCGTCTGATCGCCGACATCATGCGTTTCTCAACGCTGGTCGATGAAAAAAGTGGCCTGCTGCTCGACCCGGAAGCAGCCAGTTATCTGCTGATGGATATGTCAATACAAAAAATGCCGGTGTGGATAGAACATGTTGCTTTGTTACGTGGCCTGGGCGCCGGCTATCTCAAAAGCGGTACGCTGAATTTCGATGACAAAGCGAAACTGGTGTCGCGTCTGGATGCGCTGCAAGCGGCGATGACCGGCATTAAAGAAATGGAAGCACCGCTGAAACGTGCGGGCGAAACCATTCTGGATGAACAGAATATCGCGATGGAAAGCAGCCAGCAGTTCGCCGGTCTGGTGGCAACAAACTTACTGGGTGAGGCTGTCAGCGGTGACGCATCTGCTTACTTTGAACAAGGTACCCGCACCATAGAAAAAGCGATTCTTTTACAGACAAAACTACATGATCGCTTATCGACCATATTGCGCGAAAGAGCTGCCAGTCTGACGCTGACGCGTAACATCATCAGTATCGGCATGTTGCTGGTGACTCTGCTGACGTCCTACCTGCTGATTGGTTTTTACAAAAATTTCATGCATGCTCTGCAAGAAGTCGGGCGCTCTGCTTCCGCCGTTGCGTCTGGCGATCTGAGCCAGAAAATTCATATTGATGGCCGGGATGAGCTGGCAGACACCGGCAATACACTGGAAAAAATGAATGTCAATCTGTCGGCTTTGGTCGCCAATGTGCGCAGTAATGCCACAATGGTGTCGCAACTCGGAGAACAACTCTCCACCGGTGTCAGCGATCTTTCGATCCGCACAGAACAACAGGCATCAAGCCTCGAAGAGACATCAGCCAGCGTAGAAGACCTCGCCGATACCGTCAAAAAGAATGCTGACAGCGCCCAGGAAGTGAATGAGCTGGCGAGTAAAGTTCAGCAAATCGCTGAATCCAGCGGCAGCACCATGCAATCCGCTGTCCAGTCCATGGAAGAAATCCAGAGCAGCTCACTGAAAGTACAAGAAATTGTCGGCGTACTGGATTCTCTTTCCTTTCAGACCGATATTCTGGCGCTGAATGCAGCGGTAGAAGCCTCACGTGCTGGCGAACAGGGTCGTGGCTTTGCGGTGGTGGCCAGCGAAGTACGCCAGCTGGCGCAGCGTAGCGCAGACTCCTCGCGACAAATACGACGCCTGATCAATGAATCCGTGCACAGGGTTGAAGAAGGCGTGACGCATATCAGTGAAGTCAGTACCACGCTATCGGATATCGTATCGGGAATTCAGCATCTGGCCAGTAATATCAATTCCATTTCTACTGCGTCGGTAGAACAAAGCAATGGTCTGGCACAAATTTCGGAAGCTCTGCGCCATCTGGATCAGATCACGCAGAGCAACGGCCAGATGGCGGAACAAGCCAAACATACGTCGATTGATCTGGGAGATCGTGCCAGCGCACTGGCAAAATCCGTATCGGGCTTTACCCTGCGCCAGGGAACAGCCAATGAGGCACATGCGATGGTCAGCAAAGCGGTAGCGCTGTACAAAACGCATGGGCAACGTTCACTCGCCATGATCACTGCGGATCAGCAACATATCTTCAGTGACCGTGATATGTATGTCTTTGCCATCACGCAGCAGGGGCAGTATCTGGCATTCGGTGGGAATCCGGAAAAACTCAAGGTCAGTCTGTTTAATATCAGTGGGTTTGACGGTCGTAAGCTGGTTGCAGACGCATTCAATTTGCCAGCAACTGGCGGCTGGGTGGATTACGCCATCACCAACCCGGTATCGCAAAAAGTAGAGTTAAAAACTTCTTATATTGAGCGTGTTACTGACAATATCGCCATCGGATGTGGTGTCTACAAAATTGAAAATGGCTGAGAAATTACGCAGCTCGTCCCCGGACAATGCGAAAAATCCGTGGGATGCCCCTGAAAATAAATCAGAAGTCAGCGAGAAGTCCGGCATCCTGTGAGTACCGCGATATAATGTTGTGATGAAACTTAAATTTACCAAAATGCATGGCGCCGGAAATGATTTCGTCGTCATTGACGCGATACATCAAACGATCAACTTTACTCCTGCGCAGTGGAAGCAGATTGCTGACCGCCGCTTCGGTATCGGTGCAGATCAGATTCTGGTGGTAGAGCGTCCCCAAAGCCCAGACGTGGATTTTCGTTACCGCATTTATAACGCCGATGGTGGCGAAGTAGAACAATGCGGCAATGGCTCCCGTGCATTTGTGCGTTTTGTGATTGAAAAAGGCTTGACCAGTCAATCCGCCATTCGCGTTGAAACCATGTCCGGTGTGATTGAGCCTCGTATGGAAGCCGATGGCAGCATCACTGTCAATATGGGTGCGCCTATCCTTGATCCTGCCAAAGTCCCCTTTGATGCCACAGGTCTGACACCGGTAGCAGAAGGCAATGACCAGTTGTGGCCATTAGAGATCAATGGCAAACAGATTCTGATTTCCACGGTGTCAATGGGTAATCCGCATGCGGTGCAAATCGTGGCAGATGCAGAGGCGTTTCCTGTGCTAACGGATGGCCCTGTGATTGAGCATCATCCGCGTTTCCCAAAACGAGTCAATGCGGGTTTCATGCAAATTCTGAGCCGCCATCACATTCGTCTGCGGGTGTTTGAGCGCGGTGCTGGTGAAACACTGGCCTGCGGTACCGGTTCCTGCGCTGCCGTAGTGGCAGGAATACGGCGCGGCGTCCTGGATAGTCCAGTCAAAGTGACCACGCATGGCGGCGAACTGTCGATCGCCTGGCTGGGAGAGCAGCAGCCAGTGATGCTCAGCGGACCGGCTGTCACGGTCTTCGAAGGTGAAATTACTATTTAATCCAGAATGAATTCCAACAATATCGCTAGTTATCTGATTGATCATCCACAGTTCTTTGAAGAACACGCTGAACTGCTGTCGACGATCAAACTCACCAGCCCAGTCATGGGTCGTACGATTTCTTTGCAAGAACGGCAAATGGAAGTCGTGCGCGAAAAATATCGTCTGCTGGAATTAAAACTGTCTGATCTGTTGCGTGTCGCCGAAGAAAATCACGATATCACCAAAAAATTCCAGCGCTGGACACGTTCGCTGTTGTTGGCACGCAATGATGTCGATCTGCCGCATGTGCTGACACAAGGGCTGGAAGATATTTTCGACTTACCACACGCGACACTGCGCTTATGGAACGTGGCGCCTGACTTCTCACATACCTGGTTTGCACAGGCGGCCAGTGATGATGCACGCTTGTTTGCCAAGGGATTATCGACGCCGTTTTGCGGGCAGAATCAAGATTTCGAAGCAGCCGGCTGGATCGATGCCAGTGCGCCGGTACAGTCGCTGGCGATGTTGCCTTTACGTCTGGCACCAACGTCTGCCACATTTGGCCTGCTGGTATTAGGCTCACCCGACCCGGCACGCTATACCAAAGACATGGCCACTGATTTTCTGGTCAAGATCGCCGATACCAGCAGCGCTGCGCTCAGCTGTCTGATTGATCAGTAAATGCTGGTGGGCATTCTTCCTGAATGCGTCTGGATGCATCTGGAATGCGCCTTGAACACACTGTGATATCAGCCCATCTCAACTGACATCGGCTGCAGTCAGCCGGTGCCGACAGATACCGCCGGATACTGACCAATGCAAGCCGATGCTGAATGATTCTGGCGAAGGAAGAACGCTCATGACAACGCAAGATGCCAGCCTGGAATGCTATCTGGATGTCTTGCGTACGCAGCGGCATTTGTCGGAACACAGCCTCAACAGTTACCGGCTGGATTTACTCGAACTCATCCGCATGGCGGGGCAGCAGGAACTACGTTCACTGACACCACAGCATCTGCGGCGCTTTACCTCGCAATTGCATGCTGGCGGACTGAATCCTCGCAGTATTGCCCGCAAATTATCCAGTTGGCGTGGTTACTATCGCTGGATGATAGAAGAACACGGCCTGTCGGCGAATCCTGTCGAAGGCTTGCGCGCTCCCAAAAAAAGCAAACCCCTCCCCAAAGCACTGGGCGCTGATGACGCCGTGCGTCTGGTTGCACATCATGCCAGCAATCAGGCTGATGTGCCGACACGATGCGCCAATCGCGCTATGTTTGAACTGCTGTATTCCAGTGGATTGCGGGTATCAGAACTGGTAGGACTCGATATCGCCGATATTCAAGAGGCAGGCCATCATTCCTTGGGATGGGTTGATCTGGAACAGCACGAAGTACATGTCACCGGAAAAGGGAACAAACCCCGCATCGTCCCCGTTGGTCAGGCGGCGATGACCGCGTTACGCGATTGGTTGGCGGTGCGCGGCAGCTTACTGAAAGCAGACCCGCATCCATTATTCCTGACCGGACGTGGCACCCGCATGTCAGTACGGCTGGTACAACTACGCATCAAGGCACATGCGCAGGCGCTCGATATTCCGGCCAATGTGCATCCCCACATGCTGCGCCACTCGTTTGCCTCGCATATCCTGCAATCCTCAGGCGATTTGCGCGCCGTGCAGGAAATGCTGGGACACAGTTCGATTTCTGCCACTCAGGTTTATACGTCGCTAGATTTTCAGCATCTGGCGGCAGTCTATGATAAAACCCATCCACGCGCCAAAAAATAGCATACTCCCCCGGTATTTCTATTTAATCAGCCGCTACACCATATAAACAAAGGCGTTCAAAATATACTCCCTTCAGTATAAATAAGCGTCATTTCTTCTGCATACGCCACGCTTACCGCCAGCTCCAATCCACGTCCTGTCACACACCCACCTGACCTGTTCAGCAATGCGGCCCGATCACATAATTCAACAACCGTTTTCACGTCACTTAGCCGTCATAAAGCACTGTTACATTACGTTACCTTTAACAAGCTGGACAGATGACAATGAAACGTACTTCTTTCTCTTTTGCCGCCATCAGCATCGCCGTCGGACTGCTGGTTGCCGGATGCAGTAGCAGCACTCCTGCCACAGATACCACAGCCGCCGCACCTAAAAACGTGATCTTCTTTTTGGGCGATGGCATGGGCATGACAACGCTGACCGCAGCGCGTATCTATTCTGTCGGCGAAGATGGCGAGCTGACCATTGATACCTTGCCAGAAACAGCGTTTGTCAAAACGTTCTCCAATGACGCACAAGTCACTGACAGCGCACCATCCATGTCGGCTTACATGACCGGCGTCAAGATGAACAATGAAGTCATTTCCATGACACCGGATACCAAGGCGATTGATCCTGGTACCGATGCCAACGGCAACAAGCTGCTCAATAACTGCGGCACCAGCAACGGCGCATCCACACCGACATTGCTGGAACTGGCGAAGGCACAAGGTTTGTCCACAGGCGTTGTCACAACCACCCGTGTGACTCACGCCACGCCAGCCGCCACGTATTCTCATATCTGCCACCGCGATCTTGAAAACGATATCGCTGCTGCAGCGGTTCCGGGTGGTACAGGTTACAACGGTGCATTAGGCACGAATGGTCTGGACGTCTTGCTGGGTGGCGGACAACAGTTTTTCATCCCATTCAAAGACGGCGGCAAACGCGCTGATGGTCGTAATCTGATCACAGAAATGAAGGCAAAAAATTACGCCTACGCCAGCAACAGCACAGAATTCAATGCGATCGACGGCACAAAAACAGACCGCCTGCTCGGCTTGTTCACCTCCAGCCACATGAGCTACGATCTGGATCGCGATCCAGCAAAAGAACCTAGTCTGGCAGACATGACGACCAAAGCGATGGATGTCTTGTCGAAAAACAGCAAAGGTTATTTCCTGATGGTCGAAGGCGGTCGTATCGATCACGCCTTGCACGAAACAACGGCTAAAAAAGCGCTGCAAGATACCGTCGCTTTTGATAACGCCATCAAAGCTGCCATCACCAAAGCAAAAATCAGCGATCCTGATCTGAAAAACACCCTGATCGTTGTCACAGCCGACCATGACCACACACTGGTACTGAACGGTTACGCCAAACGTACAGGCAAAACGGCTGCTGGCAATCCAGGTGTTCTGGGCGTCGTGAAAAACTATGTGACCGGTACAGTAGAAAAAGATCTGGACGGTGCACCGTATTCCATTATCGGTTTTGGTAACGGTGAAAACCGCACACAAGGTAATCGCAGTAGCATGGCCAGTCTGGATGAAACAACGACCAGCGCCAATACCTATCATCAGGAAGCAGTGGTACGTGTTGCAGCAGGCAGCGAAACACACGGTGGTACAGACGTGTTCCTGGGCGCTATCGGAAAAGGTTCTGAAACCTTCTTGGGCACCATCGATAACACCAAAGTATTCAGCCTTGTTAAAGCCTCTGCTGGCCTGTGATTATTCAACCCTGTTGAGAACGGAAATATAATGAAACGCACTTTACTGGCCAGCATATTGGCACTCACATTCACCTCCGCAGCACACGCTGCTGGCGAAGCAAAAAATATTATTTTCTTCCTGGGCGATGGTATGGGTCCTTCCACCATCACAGCATCACGTATTTATATGTACGGCGAAGATGGCAGCCTGAATATGGATAAACTCGAACGCACAGCGCGTATCAAGACCTATTCCAACGATGCACAAACCACGGACAGCGCCCCGTCCATGGCAGCCTACATGACCGGCGTGAAGATGAATAATGAAGTCATCTCCATGTCTTCTGACACCGTTGCCACCAACCCTGGCAAAGATGCCAACGGCAATCTGGGCATCAATAATTGCGCCGCCAATAACGGCAGCATCGTTCCTACCATTCTGGAACTCGCCAAAGCCAAAGGTAAAGCAGTCGGCTCGATCACCACGACAGAACTGACACACGCCACACCAGCAGCGACGTTCTCTCACATCTGCAACCGCAATGCGCAATACGCAATTGCCGCTCAGGTAGTTCCGGGCGGCGCCAGCTACAATGCCGCGTTGCTCGATGGCGTTGATGTGTTGATGGGCGGTGGCCGTAATCATTTCCTGCCTTACGATGCCAGCAGCAGCAATGGCAAACTGGGTCGTGCAGATGGTCGCAATCTGCTGACAGAATTAGCCGCCAAAGGCTACACCGTTGCTTCCACAAAAACAGAAATGGCAGCAGCACCGACGAACAAAAAATTCATCGGTTTGTATAGCAGCAAGAGCCATCTGGAATATGAACTGGACCGCACAGCAACTCCACCGCTGGGTGAAGGCGCGACACAGCCAAGTCTGTCGGAAATGACAACCAAAGCGATGGATATTCTGTCTCAAAACAGCAATGGCTATTTCCTGATGGTCGAAGGCGGTCGTATCGATCACGCTTTGCACGGCACGAATGCCAAGCGCGCACTGACAGACACGATTGCGTTTGACAATGCCGTCAAAGCAGCGCTCGACAAAGCTAAAATCACTGACCCTACATTGGCCAACACATTGATCGTTGTGACCGCCGATCATGATCATACGCTGGCATTCAACGGCTACGGCAAACGCGGCAATCCTATCCTGGATATCAACCGCGATTACAAAACCGGTCTGCCATCCAAAGACGCTGACGGCAATACCTACACCACACTGGTGTTCGGTAACGGCCCAAATCGTCCTGATCTGAGAACCAATCTCGACAGCGCCACCGTTCTGGCTGACAATTATCTGCAAGAAACCGGTGTTCGTCTCGCCAGCGAAACGCATGGCGGCGGCGATGTTAAATTGTTCGCGACTGGCGCTGGGGCAAAAACCTTCAAAGGCACGCTCGATAATACGAAAGTCTTTAGTCTGTTGAAATCTGCATTTGGATTCTGATTCGGATTCTGAAAGCATGACTTGCCCGTCAGCATCCGCTCATAGCGGCGCTGACGGGCAAATTACTTGTCGGGTCATTTCGTTATAAACAAGCTTGCGGTCCACATCGCCAACGTTGTCACCGACATCTTCTGCGTCACCTGTATCACTGACATCTGTCCCCATTCACGTCGGAACAGAGACCACAAATACCGGCACTGACCTATCCGCTACTATTCTTTTCTCTGAAAAATTCTATGAAAATTTTACCGTTTCTGGCTGCCCTACTCTGTGCTTCCAGCGCGTTTGCAGCAACCCCTGCGGCCGTTACCAATAATGCGCCCGACCTTGACCTGAACATTCACTATTACAGCAAAGTGCTGACGCCAGAAGGCGTGACGCGCGAAGCCAGTTATGATGAAACCATGCTGCGTCGCCCGGGGCACGTATGGACCGCACGCACGTTGCCTAAAAATGCGCAGGACGCACACGACGATCACGGCAAGGATAAAAAGAAAAACAATACGACGGCGAAAGAAAGCAAACACAAGCATTTCAACCACGTCGTGATACCGCGCCATATCGCCATGGAAAATAATCAACTGCGCATAGAATTTATCAATGCGGCAGACAAAGAAGTCATTGCAATTCCACCATCCGAATATGAGAACGTGAATTTCGATGGTTCCTGGGACAATGCCTATTTTCTGGTGGACCCACAAATCATCAAAGTCATGACGGTTTCTGCAAAAAGCTCACCAGTCCCCGGTGCTCGCTGGAGAGAGCGGGAAAAGAATGGTGTCTTCCAACGGGTGTTGTGGGATGAGCAAAAACAGATTCCACTGATCATAGAAAGCGGCAACAAGGAAGCCACTTTTTATCGCCGCGTGGATATCAAGCCACAAACCACCACCGTGCGCGATCTTCCATGGGCAAATACCAAGGGCTTCGCCAGAAAAGAATACGCTGATTTTCTGGATTAAGCCTGATAGTGCCAGTACTGGTACCAGTACCAGTTAATGATATCGGCTCCATCAAGCCGACTCCATTGATGCGACGAGGATCGTTGAGTATCTGTGATGATCTGTCATCAGCAGCAATGCGCTGCTATCATCTTTGCCGCTACCACACCCTTGACCGGAAACTTTCGTCACTGATGCGTTTCCGGTAGCGTCTGCCTGATGGTACCGGATTGGGGCAAATCAGAACGCTCACCTGCTTTTCATAGATAATGTCGGCTTACGCAGTCAATGACATCATCATGCAACCAACCAACACCACCCCGCTTCCTGATGCCTACCTTGCCAGCAGCATGCTGCGACAGGCGGGTGTCCGTACGACAGAAGCGCGACAGCGGGCGCTGCTGACACTACTGACGAACCGGCATGCGATGTCCCATCTGGAAATTCAGGATGCGCTTCCGGATATGGACAGGGTGACGTTGTACCGGGCGCTTGATTGCCTGACTGAAGCAGGACTGGCGCATAAAATTTCTGGTGATGATCGCGTGTTTCGCTACAGCACCGGTAGTGAACGCCCGGACAACATGGCGTCGGACAAGGCAACCCAGCATCAGCATGGGCATTTCAGATGCACCCGCTGCAATCGCGTATTCTGTCTGGACGACGTACCCAACGCGACGTCTCTTCGTGATCAGTTGCGTACCACGCTCGATGCCACGCTGGGACGAGGCTTTCAGAGCCACGATATTGAGTTGACGATCAAGGGTTGGTGCGCTGACTGCGCACAATAATTTACTGAGGACATTCTATGGCACTTATTCCTACCACGATCCTGACCGGCTTTCTTGGCGCTGGCAAAACCACCCTGCTCAACCGGATATTGCAAGAAGATCACGGCCATAAAATTGCTGTGATTGAAAACGAATTCGGACAGGAAAATATCGACAATGAAATCCTGGTTCAGGATAGCAACGAACAAATCGTTGAGATGAACAACGGCTGCATCTGCTGCACAGTGCGCGGTGATCTGATCGTCGCCCTGAGCAAACTGATACAACAAAAAAATGAAGGCAAACTGCATTTCGATCGTGTGATTATCGAAACCACAGGTCTGGCGAATCCTGGCCCGGTCGCGCAGACATTTTTTGTCGATGAAGAAGTCGGCACGTATTACATGCTGGATGCCGTTGTCACGGTCGTCGATGCACGCCACGCCATGCAACAACTCGATGAGCATGAAGAAGCGCAACGTCAGGTTGGTTTCGCCGACAAAATCCTGTTATCCAAAACCGATCTGGCAGACCCTGCGCAGATCGATGTGCTGCGCAGTCGCCTGACGCGTATGAATCCACGCGCGCCTATCGTTAACGTTGATTTTGGCAATGTTGCCATCAATGAAGTGCTGGATATCAAGGGCTTCAACCTGAACGCCAAGCTGGATCTGGATCCAGATTTTCTGCGCGCAGAAGAACAACATGACCATGATCACGGCCACGATCACGAACATTGCGACGAACATTGCACACATGAAGAGCATCATGCACACGGTCATGAGCACAATCATCATCACGCACATCATTCGGATGACATCGCCGCCTTTGTGTTCAAAAGTACACGGCCATTCAATACCGGACAACTGGATGAATTTCTCGGCGGACTGGTACAGGTATTTGGCCCACGGATGCTACGTTACAAGGGTGTACTGCTGATGCAGGGTGCTGACCGCAAGGTGATATTTCAGGGCGTACACCAGATTATGGGCACAGACATCGGCGCCAAATGGGGGGACGATGAATTACGTGAAAGCAAGATGGTATTTATTGGCAAAAATTTACCAAAACAGATATTTATTGAAGGTTTGGAGCAATGTTTGGTATAAACTAGCGGGCTACTGAAAGCAGGCATTTCCTGTCGGGCAAGTGATATTCATGCAAATGTCATTTACTTTGTCAGTAAGGGGAGGATAATCGTCTGCGGCAACCCTGCCCCAGATTTGTTCTATGTATTAACCCGTCGTATCGAAAGTAAGCGAAGTGGCAACTAAATCACCTAAATCGACTGCTACAGTCAGCGCACCCGAAACTCTGCTCACTGAGGAAGAAATCCTCAAGATGGGCGAGCAGGACTACATGAACGCTGCACAACTGGCATTTTTCAAGGCCCGTTTGCAGCAGCTTGAAAAAGATTTACTGAAGAATGCCGACGAAACCACCGAGCATCTTCGTGAAACTGTCCTGGTACCAGACCCGGCAGATCGCGCGACCATCGAGGAAGAACATGCACTCGAACTGCGTACACGTGATCGTGAACGCAAGCTGCTGAAAAAAGTACAACAAGCCATCGCCAGTATTGATGAAGGCGATTATGGCTGGTGCGAAGAAACCGGTGAACCTATCGGCGTACCACGTCTGTTGGCTCGTCCTACAGCGACGCTGTCTCTGGAAGCGCAGCAAAGACGTGAAATGAAACAAAAACTGTACGGCGATTAATCACCTGCAATTGTTTCGGATAAAAAAGCGTGCATGGAGTTGCACGCTTTTTTTACCACCCTAAGTGCAACTCAGTTGCACTTAAAAGGAATCGATCATTGATTGCTGAATCTGCTTCGGATGACAAAAGAGATCAGCTGTTCAGCATACTTGTCGGTTTTTTGCCACAATAAATGTTTTCACCGTAGATAAGCAAAAAATACACTTTGTACTTGCCATGACTCAGTCCTCTCGTCTCACACGCAAACAGTACTGGATACTGTGCGTATTGCTACCGGCATTATTGCTGGCGCAATGGGCCGGGCTGTCACATCGCCTGTCGCATGCTGGCTGGGCCGACGGCAAGTTGCAAAGCAGACTGGTGCTGCAGCAGGCAAATGTTGTATGGCAATTTTTTTCTGCTGATAACGAAGAAAAAAGCCTGCATTCTTGCGCGCTGGTGGATGCCGCGACCAACGCCGATTATCTGCATGCAGTTCCGGCACCAGAGCCCGGTATCAGCCGCCAGCCTGTCATGCTGTCCGATAGCCACTACGCTACCTGGCTGGCATCTGTCCGCGTCCCCTTCTCTTCCCGCGCCCCGCCTGTTTTTTCCTGAGTACCTGACTCTTCACGACGCCATACCGTCTTCACTGACTGTTGTCGTTCATTGATTGCTCACTGACTTGCTCATTGATCGCTCATTGATTGCTGATCACTAACGATCGCTATCAGTACTGTATGCGCGTGTGAAGGGAGACGCCACAGACTCGGCTTCAAACGAGTCTGCTGATTTTATGATCTGGAACGGATGATCCTCCATACGCTCAATAGAGGCGACGATCTCCGTTTTTCTGCACCACAGGAAATAACATGCAACTCCGACGCACACTGGCTGCCAGCGCAGTCTTTTCCGCTTTCGCACAACTCAGCCACCCGGCAATCGCGCAAAGCGCTCCTATCAATACCGTCACTGTTTCTGCCAATCCGCTTAGTAACGATGAAAATATGCAGGTGCTGACGCCAGCCAAGATACTCGCGGGCCCGGAATTACGTGCCAAAGTCAGCACTTCTCTCGGCGATACGCTGGGAGGGGAACTGGGCGTATCCGCTTCTGGTTTTGGTGCCGGCGCATCCCGCCCTATCATTCGCGGATTAGAAGGACCTCGTGTCAAAATCCTGCAAAACGGCATGGGTGTGGCGGACGTCTCCAGCCTCTCGAATGACCATGCAGTCGCCACGGAAAGCGCCACCGCACAACAAATTGAAGTGTTACGCGGCCCGGCGGCATTACTGTATGGCAGCGGGGCAATCGGCGGACTCATCAATGTGGTTGATAACCGCATCCCAACCCGTCTGGTACCTCAAGTCACTGGCGAAGCTGAACTGCGTATCGGTAGTGTCAACCAGGAAAAGAGTCTGTCATTCTCGGTAGATAGCAGCAGCGCCGATATCGGCCTGCATGTCGATGGAAATTCACGCGACACCGGCAATTACAATATTCCCGGTGCCATCTCACAAGGCGATACCAGCATCGTGAGTAAACGCTTACCTTCCAGTTTTACCAGAGAATCCAGCCTCGCCGCAGGTGCTTCACTGATTCGCTCCTGGGGACATCTGGGGGCGGCGATTCAGACGATGGATGATCATTATGGCATCCCCACGGCAGAACGTTCATTCATCGATCTGACGCAACACCGGCTCGATATTGATGCACTGGTCCATCAGGCAATCCCCGGTTTTGACAGCCTGAAAGTCAAACTCAGCGGCACAGACTATCAGCACACGGAAAAATCCGAAGCAGGTACGCCAATCACGCAGTTTAAAAACCGTATGCTGGAAAGTCGCATAGAGTTGGCGCATCCGGCATGGGCAGGCTGGCAAGGCAGCTGGGGGTTGCAAACGGAGCATGTGCAGTTTTCCGCATTATCCGCCACTACCGGACGTGCAGATACTGTGCCGACCACACAATCTCAGTCCGTCGCCGCCTTTATCGTAGAGCAACGCCAGTTTGGTGATGTTCTTGCCAGCGTTGGTGCCAGATACGACAATGTTCGCCGCACACCTGAGGCATCCACGCTATTGCCCAGCCGGGAATTTCACTTATTTTCCAGCTCGCTTGGTGGATTGTGGCAATGGACGCCCGGTTATGCCGCAGGCCTGAGTGTCTCACTCGCTCAGCGCGCACCAGCGATAGAAGAATTGTATTCTGCTGGTCCGCACGAATCGACTGCCACGTTCGATATCGGCAATAACCAGATGCAAAAAGAAATCTCTCGCAATCTGGAATTGAGCCTGCAAAAAAATACCGGAATCGTCAGATGGAAAATCAATGCCTTCCTGAATAAAATCAGCCACTACGTCTATGGCCACACAAACGGCGTCAAGGTAGATGCAGACGGCAACCCTGACGCTACCGCGGAATTCACCTTGCGCAACTGGTCACAGGCGGCTGCCACCATTCGCGGTGGCGAAGCAGAAATCAGCTATAACTTGCTAGGTCAGGGCTGGTCGGTTCGTGGCTATGCCGATACCTCGCGCGGCACGCTGGACGATGCTGGCAGCCTGCCACTACAACCAGCAAGTCGTATCGGCATGGATGTGGCGTACCGACATGCAGGATGGCGCGGCAGTCTTGCTGTTCTGCATGCACAACAGCAAGACCGATTAGCGAGCTTTGAAAGTTTTATCACACCAGCCTATACCAAAGTGGATCTTGGCCTGACGTATACGCATCCCTATCAGGGCGCACAATTAAGCTGGTTCCTGATGCTCAAGAATGCGTTGAATCAGGATATCCGTCTGTCCACATCCCTGCTCAGAGAAACAGTACCGCAACCAGGACGTAACCTGATTGCAGGCGTGCGCGCCACTTTCTGATAAAGGGTGCCAAGGGTGTCAATAGAGTGTAAGCAGATGTAATGTTATTTACTTTTCCGTCATCTATTTTTGGCTGCTGAAATTCTACGCAATGCGTACTTCACATCGGTTGAATGAAAGATGACGGAAATTAAGCGATTCTCCAGAGCAACATACCATGTGTATTCCTGTAAATTCTTGAAAAACTGTTCGTACATTGGTCTGGGGATGAACTATTCCCCCCCAAACCAGCATATACTTATGAGTACAAAGTAATCTGACTATACGGTCAGTTAGCAATTTTTTTTTGGGAACAACGTGGGGATTTTTTCTCTTTTCGGTAAAAAACGCGGAAGAAAAGAAGATCGCGCCGCCGAGAAATCTTCTTCTCATCAATCTCGCTCAAAAAGTGGGAACACGGTCATCACTGGCTTTCAGGATAGTGAGCTTTTCAGCAACTCCATGATTGCTCAGCGCCATGTTGCCCGCGCTACCGAGCGCAAAATTGACGCGATCGAATTTGAAATGTCACGCGACATTGTCAAAACGCGCCCGCCTGTCGTCACCAAACTCGATATTTCTGAACCAACGCAACCGATGGACAACAAATATCACGGCATGGATTTTCAATCCACATTGCCGATGATGTTGCCCACAGATTACCTGCTCGGCCAGCATTCCGAGCTGTCTGCATCTGCCATCGCCCAGAGCGAGTCAGTACCCTTACTGGAAGAAGCGGCAATTTTGTTTGCCAGCGGCCAGAATCAGGTGGCGGAGCAAATGCTGATTTCGGTAGTGAAGCATCCGCAACACGGCATAGGAACAGAAATCGCTTGGCAAATGCTGTTTGATCTATACAGAATCACTCACGATCAGTACAAATTCGAAAGTCTTTCTCTCGACTACGCCAATAAATTCGAAACCTCACCACCACTATGGCCTGAAAATATGCCTGCGATGGAGCAGGACACACCGCAAGATCAGTCCTCAGTGAATGTGACGTTCCCCTCGAAGTTTGATGCTGGCATCGTCAAGAATTTAGAAAAATTACAACAATCCAGTCTTAAAAGCCATTCTGTACGCCTGGATTTCACCCGCGTCAAAGAAGTCGATCCGGTAGGTTGCGGCTTATTGTTACGGGCCATCAAGAATCTGAAAAAATCCGGTCATGACCTGATGCTGGTCCATGCTCAGGAGTTTGCAGATAAAATTCGCGGGATCTTGCAGGTAGGTCGTCGGGATGAAACCGAAGCCCCCTGGCTGTTGCTGCTCGAAATTTTGCAATTACTGCATTTTCAAAAAGCCTTTGAAGAAGCCAGTATGGATTACTGTGTGACTTTTGAAGTATCGCCACCCGCGTTTGAAGCGCCGCGCAATAATGTCACCAGCTCCTTCCCTGAGATTACCCTGCCAGAAGAAATGAGCGACAAATTCCCGATGCCCGTGACGGTAGAAGGAAAAATGGATATCCTGCTCAAGAATATTGCGGATCAGGCTGCCAATTACAATCCTTTAGTGCTTGATTGCTCGCGTCTGGATCGCGTGGAATTCAGTGCCTCTGCCGATTTACTCAGCGGACTGGCACCGATTGCGGCAAAAAAAGGCATGAGCATACGCTTTGAAGAAGTCAATTATCTGGTCATGATGCTATTTCATGCCATGGGCCTGAAAAATATCGCCACCATCAGCACACGCAAACACTAAATCTGCTTGTAATTCCGCTTGTAATTCGCTGAAATTACCCCATTTCCGAGAGTATCGGATTATCCCCTTACCATTCGCCCCTACAATATCCGCGAGCATCCTGACTTGCTGCGGACATCGGCCGATTATTCACACTCGAGGTTCACATGGAACAATTTCACGGCACCACCATCCTGACTGTCAGACGCGGCAATCTTGTCGCGCTCGGAGGGGATGGCCAGGTCACGTTGGGCAATATCGTCATGAAGGGCACTGCCCGCAAAGTACGCAAGCTGTATCACAACAAGGTTCTGGCGGGATTTGCTGGCGGAACGGCAGATGCCTTCACCCTGATTGAGCGTTTTGAATCCAAACTGGAAAAACACCAGGGTCATCTGATGCGCGCTTCGGTCGAACTGGCCAAAGACTGGCGCACTGACCGTATGCTACGTCGTCTGGAAGCGATGTTGCTGGTCGCCGATAAAGACTCTACGCTGGTCATTACTGGCAATGGCGATGTGCTGGAGCCCAATCAGGGTATCGGCGCGATTGGTTCTGGCGGTACATTTGCCCAATCAGCCGCGATTGCGCTGTATGAAAATACCGATTTATCACCCGTCGACATTGTAAAAAAATCACTGACTATTGCTGGCGAATTGTGCATTTACACCAACTTGTCGCACACGATAGAAACTCTGGAATAAGACATCGACCCTCGCAGGCATCACAGGTCGCAGCACGCCAATCCAAGCCCGTTCTGTATCTGCAATGCCCTCAGATCAACCGATGTCTGCCGCAATGATAGGAAAAAACATGAATATGACCCCTCAAGAGATTGTCTCCGAACTCGATAAACATGTCGTCGGACAAGCGAAAGCAAAACGTGCCGTTGCCATCGCCTTGCGCAACCGCTGGCGCCGTCAACAGGTAGAAGAACCGCTACGCCATGAAATCACGCCTAAAAACATTCTGATGATAGGCCCGACTGGCGTAGGTAAAACTGAAATTGCTCGTCGTCTGGCAAAGCTGGCAGACGCGCCGTTCATTAAAATCGAAGCGACTAAATTCACTGAAGTCGGCTATGTGGGTCGCGATGTCGATACCATTATCCGTGATCTGGTCGACATTGGTATCAAGCAAACGCGTGAAGCGGCTACCCGCAAAGTCCGTCTGCGTGCAGAAGACGCCGCCGAAGATCGCGTCCTCGATATTTTGTTACCTCCGGCCCGTGATTTTGGTATCCATCCTGAAGGTACGGAACAGGCAACGCCAGACAACACCACACGTCAGACTTTCCGCAAACGTCTGCGCGAAGGCGCATTGGACGACAAGGAAATCGAGCTGGAAGTGGCAGAACCGACAGCGCATATGGAGATCATGGCTCCACCGGGCATGGAAGAAATGACCGAGCAGATCAAAACGATGTTTTCTGGCATGGGCAGTGGCCGCAAGAAATCGCGCAAGCTCAAAATTAAGGATGCATTGAAATTATTGACGGAAGAAGAAGCAGGCAAGCTGGTCAATGAAGAAGAATTGAAACAGGAAGCCATTAAAAACGTCGAGCAAAACGGTATCGTTTTCCTTGATGAAATCGATAAAATTGCTTCGCGTTCTGAAACTGGTGGTGCCGAAGTGTCACGCGCGGGTGTGCAGCGCGATCTGCTGCCACTGGTGGAAGGTACCACCGTCAACACCAAATACGGCATGATCAAGACGGATCATATTCTGTTCATTGCCTCCGGCGCTTTTCATTTGGCAAAACCGTCTGATCTGATTCCGGAACTGCAGGGTCGTTTCCCGATTCGTGTAGAACTTGAGTCCTTGTCGATTGCTGATTTTGAACGTATTCTGACCAGTACGGATGCCTGCCTGACACGTCAGTACCAGGCTTTGCTGGCGACCGAAGATGTGGCGATTGATTTCACGCCTGAGGGTGTGGAAAGGCTGGCGGGAATCGCTTATTCTGTCAACGAAACTACGGAAAATATCGGTGCCCGGCGTTTGTATACGGTCATGGAAAAGCTGCTGGAAGAAATTTCTTTTGATGCACATCAAAATACCGGAAAAACGATCAGCATCGATGCAGCCTACGTCGATCAACGCTTGCAAGCCTTGTCTGTCGACGAGGATTTATCACGCTATGTACTGTAACTGACTCTGAAAAGCGAAGCTCAATATGGCAAATAAAGCACTGGCAACCAGACAACGTTTGCAATTCCGTATTGAGCCTTCGCAATCAAGGCCACGCAACCCAGTGGCGCTGGCGGCCAAACAGCGCGCCGCCGGTTCGCACCGGGCAAGCACCTCTGCGGTGAGACAACAACTGAAAATCAGCCTGAAAAAAACGCAGGGGAATGACGATAACGAGCCATGATGTTATACATCAGGGAGATTGACACGCATCTCGCGTGATCTTCCTCTGATGATCGGATAGGGAGATGTTGCCATGGCAGGATGTCGTCGTCGCAAATTGCAACATAAACGCCAGCGATATCTGCGCCGGCGTGACCTGATTACCCGGATGCTGGTGGATCTTGGTCTGCATTATCTGGGCGTACTCGGTACCGCGCAGGCGCGTGAATTCATGCATCAGCAAAAAATTCCGGAACATGTGATAGTCAGGGTGCTGAAACTATCCGCCTGAGACATCACCCGCCAGCTTGTTGCCCGCCTTCATGATACGTCACGATCTTTCAGCAGATTCCGCTACATCCGCCGAAAAATCAGGCTCAGTGGATTTCCTGTTTGGCGTCGCGCGCTAACAAACGTGTGATCATTTCTTGCGCGGAAATACCATCAAACAGCACACTCGCCACAGCATCGGCAATAGGCATATCAACACCCTGCTGTTGCGCCAGAGTTCGCACTGCCTTGGCACAACGCACGCCTTCGGCAACATGACCCAACTCCTGAATAATCGTCTCCAGGCTTTTACCCTGCGCCAGCGCCAGCCCTACTTTGCGATTACGCGACAAATCACCAGTACAGGTCAGGATCAGATCACCCAATCCTGTTAATCCCATCAAGGTTTCTGCCTTGCCACCTAATGCGGAACCCAGACGGCTGATTTCTGCCAAACCACGTGTCATCAGCGCCGCACGGGCATTCAGGCCCAGACCCAGACCATCAGCGACACCAGTTGCAATCGCCAGAATATTTTTGACAGCGCCACCGACTTCGACCCCCACCAGATCATCGCTGGAATACACTCGTACCGCATTACCATGCAGTGCCTGCACGACTTGCTGACACAATGCCGTCGATGTCGATGCAATCGTCAGCGCGCAAGGAAGACCTTTAGCCACCTCCTGCGCAAATGACGGGCCGGACAATGCGCCTATGGTGGCAGAAGTGCCGAGCACTTCACGCGCAACCTGATGCGGCAATAACTGGCTGCCTTCTTCAAAGCCTTTGCACAACCAGATCACACGGCCAGGCTGATACGGCACACAGGCCTGTAAGGTTGGCCGTAAGCCCGACACCGATGTCGCGATCACCAGCAAACTGTCCGGTGCTGCGATATGCGCCATCGCCGTTGCAAAATCCGGTGTCAGTTGAAGATGCTCCGGGAAAGAAAATCCCGGCAGGTACGTCGTGTTCTCACGCCGAGCTTGCATGTGAGCAATGGCGTCGGCATTACGTCCCCACATCAATACCTCGTTTTTTGCCGCCAACGCCATCGCCACCGCAGTTCCCCAGGCACCGGCACCTAATACGCTAATGTTCATTCTTGTACCTGCTTACGATTGTTATGTTGCCATGCTGAAAATGATACGATATTCAGTATAAATATACTCCCACCAGTATCTTAAAACCCGCCTTATTTTATGCTGACGTACGCTTGATTTGCATAAAACATAGGGGGAGTATATGCATACAAAAAGAGGACAGCATGCTGTCCTCTTTTTTTTACCGATAGATTCATTGATAGATTCATCGATACATTCATCTCAACACGATGGTGATCACGACAACATCATAATCCCCAGACTTCGGCCGCTTTAACATAGCCGATCTGACCATCACGATGTCTGACCTTGACCCAGCCTGCAGTTGCCGGCTCAGCCATTTCCAGCAAAACATTTTTATCAGCACTGAACACCAAGGCTGCTGTCTCCTCGGCTGTTGCACGGATTTTGGCATTTGCCACGCGTACAATCAGATTACGACGGGTAACCAGGTCTTTCGACTCTACCCAGCTCATTTCACCCGACATATCACGCACTTTGCTCCAGGCACCGGAAGTAAAGACCACTTCCAATGGCATGCCACGCGGTGCCACTGACAACTTGCCACCTTTGGCAGACGGCGCATCGTACATCACCACGGGACTAGCTCCCACAGAACGAAAATCCAGTGCCTGCGCCCATCCTGCGCTGAACAACGTCAGTAAGGCAACAACGGGGATAGTCTGAAAATGCCGCATGAATTTCCTTTTCGCATCCAACCCGGCCTTCACCGGGTCACATGGACAGAATTACTGAATAGTTGCTGGTGCATCAACATTCGTCTGATCTGCAGCGATTTGCAAACGCTGCGCATAGAATGCTTCAAAATTAATTTCAGACAGATGAATCGGTGGGAAACCGGCACGAGTGATCGCATCTGCGACGTTAGAACGCAGGTATGGATAAACGATATTCGGGCAGCCAATACCGAGCAGTGGATCAAGCTGGTCTTCAGGAATATTGCGTGCTTCGAAAATACCGGCTTGTTTGCCTTCTACCAGGAAAGCCACTTTTTCGCCGATTTTTGCAGTCACAGTGACAGTCACGGTTGATTCGTAAATGCCATCTGCCAGCTTCTCAG
The DNA here is from genome assembly GCF_049339385.1 of Undibacterium sp. SXout7W. Classification (NCBI taxonomy): domain Bacteria; kingdom Pseudomonadati; phylum Pseudomonadota; class Betaproteobacteria; order Burkholderiales; family Oxalobacteraceae; genus Undibacterium; species Undibacterium sp. SXout7W. The sequence continues at coordinate 96,888 of NZ_JBMPPF010000014.1, forward strand.
AACCGACATCAACAGCAACTTCAATGCCTGGCGCTTCTTGTTCCAGGAAAATCGCTGGAGAGTTTGGCTGTTCAAGCGACAAATCTTTCAGATAAACGCGTTGAATTTGGAATACGGGCTGCAGATTTTCGTCAGACATGTGATGCTTTCTAAAATTCTAAAAGATTAATAATGAACAGCGAAGCAAAGAGATATGGCCGTTGCCGGTCTTTTCAAGGTCGCGGCGCGTTATTGTAGCAACTAGACTGCAAAAACAGTAATCAACACCGCATTCCCGCACAAAATCTTGCAAAAGTCTGCTTTTAGTCAACCGGATTCAGTAAAGGTTCCAGTTTTCCGGCACGGTCAAGGGCAGACAGATCGTCAAAGCCGCCGACATGGGTTTCACCGATATAAATTTGCGGCACGGTGCGTCGTCCGGTTTTCGACATCATCGCTTCGCGTACAGCAGGATCGAGATCCACGCGGATTTTTTCGATTTCCTCAACGCCTTTCGATTTCAGCAAACGCTCTGCCATCGTGCAATAAGGGCAAACGGCAGTACTGTACATCACTACATGAGCTTTCATTATTTTCTCCTGCTTATTTCACGGTCGGCAGACCTTGGGATTTCCATGCATCGGTACCGCCTTCGAGACTGAATACCTGCGTGAAGCCCGCCTTATTCAATACAGATGTCGCGCTGGCGGAACGAACACCACGGGCACACACGGTAATGACGACTGCATTTTTTGATTTTTCAATCTCAGCAATACGCTCATTCAGAGCATCAAGAGGAATGTTTTTCGCATTCGGCAAATGCCCGCTGGCAAACTCTTCCGCATTGCGCACATCCAGAATCAGTGTTTTTCCCTGATTGATATACTGTGTGGCTTGCAATTGCGATACCTTGGCCCCACGTTTTTGCAACATCGGAAACAACAGAGCACCACCGGAAATAAGGGCGATACCAATCAGAAAAATATTATCAAGAACGAATTTCACAGGTTTCCAGTAGTAAAAATGGTTATCAGAAGCACGTCATTATAAAATAGATGCTGTAATAGCATACTAACCTCGACATAAACTCATCATCATGTACAAAATCGTATTAATGCGCCACGGCGAATCCACCTGGAATCTTGATAACCGCTTCACCGGCTGGACCGATGTTGACCTGACCGCTAAGGGCGTAGCGGAAGCAACTCAAGCGGGTAAACTGCTGAAAGAAGCGGGCTTCACATTCGACCTGGCTTACACCTCCGTGCTCAAACGCGCCATTCGCACACTCTGGGGCACGCTGGATGAAATGGACCTGATGTGGTTGCCTGTCATTCATGACTGGCGTCTGAATGAACGTCACTATGGCGCATTGCAAGGTCTGAACAAAGCAGAAACTGCCGCAAAATATGGCGACGATCAGGTATTGGTATGGCGTCGCAGCTACGATACGCCACCCAATCCACTGGCGGAAGATGATGACCGCACGTCGTTCAATGATCCGCGTTATGCCGGTCTGGATCGCCAACAGATTCCGCTGACAGAATGTCTGAAAGACACGGTTGCCCGCGTTGTGCCAGCATGGGATGATGCCATCGCACCAGCCATCCGCTCCGGCAAACGCATCCTGATCTCAGCACATGGCAACAGCCTGCGCGCGCTGATTAAAATGCTCGATGGCATCAGCGATGAAGATATCGTCAACCTGAATATCCCGAATGGACAACCGCTCGTCTATGAACTGGATGCCGATCTGAAACCGATCAAACATTACTATCTGGGTGACCAGGCCGCCATTGATGCTGCGTTAAAAGCAGTCGCAAGTCAGGGCAAGGCAAAATAAGTTTTGATGCAACAACGCCCATCGTTATTCTGGCCAGCCCTGTTATGCCTGAGTTTATCCGGCATAACAGGCACGTCGCTGGCTGCCAGCAACAGCCGTGCTCTGCAAAAAAACAAGGCTGAGTCGGAACGCGCTGAATTACAGCAAAAATTAAAATCACTGAAAAGTGATATCAATAAGACAGAGTCGGCGAAAGATCAGGCCAGCGATGCACTGGCACAATCCGAACAGGCCATCTCAGAAGCAAACCGCTCGCTGCGTGATCTGCAAAACGAACAAACCGGAACCGAACAAAAACTGCAACAACTGATAGAAGAGCAGCAGCGACTGACGGCTAAAGTTGAAAAGCAAAAAAAACAACTCTCCGATTTTCTGCGTCGGCAATACATGCGCGGCGACAGTGACCGCATCAAATTGCTGCTCTCGGGTGACAACCCAAACCGGATCAATCGTGAGCTGCAGTACATGAGCTATGTGTCACAGACACAGGCAAAAATGATTGAGGAGCTGCGTACCAGTCTGAAAGACGTGGAACGAAATACGCTCGATGCTCAGGAAGCGAAAATCGAGCTGGACGAAATCGCCGAAGAAGAAAAAGACCACAAGGCAGCACTCGAAAAAGAAAAGAAAAAACGCTCTGTGCTGTTGACACAACTGGCAGACAAACTACATTCACAAAAAAAACAGGCCGATAGTCTGCAAAAAGATGAACAAAGGCTGAGTAATCTTGTCACACGTCTGAACCAGTTAATTGAGGAGCAGATCAAAGCGGATCAGGCCAAAGCGGCGCTGGAAGAAAAACAGCGTCAGGAAAGAATTGCGGCCGCCCAAAAGGAAAAAGCAAGACTGGCCAGCCTCGGCAAGAAACCACCGAAAACCACGAATCCCAACGCCATTGATGCTGACGAAGCACCGAAACAAGCCAAAGTCGAGACACCACCGGCAGGTGAATTCGACAAGCTGAAAGGACAACTGCGTCTGCCTGTCAAAGGTGAGTTGATTGCCCGCTTCGGCACCCGGCGTGGCGATGGCCCAAGCTGGAAAGGCTTGTTCATCCGGGCCAGTGAAGGTGCAGAGATTAAGGCGGTTGCGCCTGGCAAAATCATTTTTGCCGATTGGTACAAAGGCTACGGCAATATGATCATCGTCGGACATGGTGATCAGTACATGAGTATTTATGGCAATAATCAGGCAGTATTGAAACATGTCGGTGATACCGTCAAAGCGGGCGATGTGATTGCCAGCGCGGGAAACAGCGGCGGCAATGAAGAATCAGGTTTATACTTTGAAATCCGTCATCAGGGACGGGCATTTGATCCTCTGAACTGGATCGTCATTAAATAAGCACATAGGCTTTAGGTGAAACATGGGCAGTAAATTTAAGAATTTCGGTTTAATCAGCCTTGGCATGATTGCCGGTGTAGCAGCGTCCATGCAGTTTTCTGCGCAAGCACAAAAAAACGCTGGTACACCTCTGCCAGTAGAAGAACTGCGCCAGCTGGCCGATGTATTCGGCCTCATTAAATCCGACTATGTTGAACCAGTCGAAGATAACAAGCTGCTGACGGAAGCCATTTCTGGCATGGTCGCATCGCTTGATCCGCATTCCGCCTATCTGGATAAAAAAGCATTTAAAGAGCTGAAGGAAGGTACTCAGGGAAAATTCGTCGGCCTCGGCATCGAAGTCGGCATGGAAGATGGTTACGTCAAAATCATCTCTCCGATTGAAGATTCCCCAGCTTACCGCGCTGGCCTCAAGCCGGGTGATCTGATTACCCGTCTGGACTCTGTTCCCGTCAAAGGCCTGACGCTCGACGAGGCCGTCAAAAAAATGCGTGGTGAGCCCAACACTAAAATCACGCTGACGATCGCCCGTAAAAATGAAGACAAACCCATCATCGTCACGATTACCCGCGAGCTGATCAAACAGCAAAGCGTCAAGGCGAAAATGGTCGAGCCTGGTTACGCATGGTTGCGTATTTCCCAATTCCAGGAGCCAACCGTCGAAGACATGGTCAAAAAAATTCAGACTCTGTACGCACAAGACCCTGCCATCAAAGGTCTGGTACTGGATTTGCGGAATGATCCGGGCGGTGTTTTACCAGGTGCAGTCGGCGTGTCTGCGGCGTTTTTACCAAAAGACGTTCCTGTGGTGTCGACCAACGGCCAACTGGCAGATTCCAAAGCAACGTTTTATGCAAAACGCGAATTTTATTCAGGCCGCACCATGAGTGACCCATTGGCGAAGCTGCCAGATGCAGTCAAGAATGTACCGATGGTCGTATTGATCAATACCGGCTCTGCGTCTGCATCAGAAATCGTGGCGGGTGCCCTGCAAGACTATAAACGGGCGACGATACTTGGCACACAGAGTTTCGGCAAAGGATCGGTACAGACAATACGTCAAATCTCTGCAGATACAGCAGTCAAGCTGACGACTGCACGCTACTACACGCCAAATGGCCGGTCGATTCAGGCCAAAGGCATCGTGCCGGATCTGAATGTGGAAGAAACTGCGGAAGGTGACGGCTTCAATAGCTTGCGTACACGTGAAGCGGATCTGCAAAAGCATCTGAGCAATGACAAAGAAAAAGAGCAAAGCAGACCAAAAGTGGACGAGCTGGAAGAAGAACAACGTCTGATTGCGCTGGCGAAAAAGAGCAAACCGCTGGAGTACGGCAGCACAGAAGATTACCAGTTAGCGCAAGCGCTGAATCACCTGAAAGGCTTGCCTGTCAAAGTTACCAAGGCAGATGTCAAAGAAAACAAAGACAGCAAAGATGCAAAAGAATCTGATAAATCTGACAAAACAGAGAAAGACAGTAAGTCAGATAAGAAAAAATAATCCCCTCTGATTCAAGGCCGCCGACAGCGGCCTTTTTTACGACATATGAACGACCAACAACTCCTGCGCTACTCACGTCACATCCTGCTGGATCAGATCGGCATTGAAGGGCAAGAAAAAATCACCCGCGCACATGCATTAATCATTGGTGCCGGCGGACTTGGCTCACCGGCTGCTTTTTATCTTGCCAGTGCAGGCGTGGGCACCATCACATTGGTGGATAACGACACCGTGGATATGACCAATTTACAGCGGCAAATTCTGCACACCACCAACAGCGTAGGATTACCAAAAGTACTATCAGGTCAGCAGACGCTGGGGCACATCAATCCGGAAGTGCATGTGATCGCCTTGCAGGAACGGGCGGAACATCAGCGGCTGGAAGAACTGGTCAGTCAGGCCAGTATTGTGCTCGATTGCTGCGATAATTTTACGACCCGCCATGCAGTGAATGCTGCTTGCGTGAAATATGGCGTACCGCTTGTTTCTGGTGCGGCCATTTCTTTTGATGGTCAGATCAGCGTCTTTGACAGTCGCCATGCGGACTCTCCGTGCTATGCCTGCCTGTTTCCGCCGGAGCAGCAATTTGAGGAAGTATTGTGCTCAACGATGGGCGTCTTTGCACCGTTGGTCGGCATTATCGGCACCACGCAGGCAGCCGAGGCACTGAAAGTCATCATGGACATCGGCACCAGTCTTCGCGGTCGCCTGCTATTACTGGATGCCATGCATATGGAATGGACATCCATACGTATGAATAAAAATCCGACCTGTTCCGTTTGTGGCCAGAAGCATGGCCTTACGGCGCAACATACCAGCACAGAGGTCATGTGAATCAGCTCAGTCAAAAACAAGTCGCGGCTTATGCTGCAAATCAGTCTGATCAGTCCGATCAGCTTCCAGACATTTCTATTTCAGAATTCCAGGGTGTACGCTCATTGCATTTATCGTCGGAGGCGATTCAAGGCTCCATGCGTCTGGCGATGCCAGACCAGATTGAACTCGAATATGTGCAGCAAATGATGATGTGGTTGCTATTCCAGGAACAACCACGGCATGTGGTACAGCTGGGTCTGGGTGCTGCGGCATTGACGAAATTCTGCTACCGGAATTTCCCTCAGTCCAAAGTGACTGCCGTGGAACTGAATCCGCACGTGATTAAGGCCTGTTATCAACACTTTAAACTGCCACCGGATGATGCCCGTTTGCAGGTACTGGAAATGAATGCGCTGACATTTGTCAATGATCCGTCACGCCACGGCACCATTGACATCATGCAAGTCGATTTATATGATGCCGCCGCTGAAGCACCGGCACTCAGCAGTCCTGAGTTTTATCAAGCCTGTGCAGATTGTCTGAGCAGTGACGGTATGCTGACCGTCAATCTGTTCGGTAATCCGGAAAATTATGAAGCGAATTGCAACGCCAATCTGGAAGCACTGGAAACCGCATTTGATTCGGTCGTCTGGCTCCCACTGGTACATGATGCCAATACCGTGGTGATCGCGTTCAAAGCAGCGCCTGTCGTCGATTTTGAGGTGCTCTACACGCGTGCCAATGAAATACGGCTGAAGATGAAATTACCGGCAGCTAAATGGGTTAACGGACTGAAAGAATGGATGTACGATGCACAGTAATGTCAGTCTGTTGTCATTCCGGTATATGACAACAGACGCATAATTTATTTCCATCCAGATCACGGAAATAAGCACCGTAGTAATCGGCATGGTATTGCGGTCGCAGACCAGGAGCACCTTCGCAAGTTGCCCCCAACTGTATCGCCTTTGCATACACTTGTCTGACCATCGCACGGTCAGACGCCAGCAATGCAATCATCTGCCCATTTCCGGCCGAAGCTGGAGCTCCATTAAATGGTCTGCCGATCAAAAATAGAGGTCGAGGCTGATCGACCGCAACCCATCCTGCCCACGAATTGATTTCATCTGAAAATTTGAGTTGTAATGCCAGTTCAGGCATTACCCCCGAATAAAAGTGAAAAGCGCGGTGAAAATCCGTCACGCCAACAAATACATGAGATAGCATCACATCCCCTGATGAAGCTTATGCTTTTAATGAGCTTTTTTCGCCAGCCCCAGATAGGTATCAATCACGCGCTGATCAGTTGCCAGATCAGCGGCGTCGCCCTCAAGTGCGATTTCACCCATTTCGAGTACATAGGCATAATCAGCCACTTGTAAGGCAGCACGGGCATTTTGCTCCACCAGTAAGATTGCCACACCTGTTTGTTTCAGGCGCTGAATAATATGGAAAATTTCCTTCACAATCAGCGGTGCCAGACCGAGACTAGGCTCATCCAGCATCAGCAATTGTGGTTTGGCCATCAGTGCGCGCCCCACTGCCAGCATTTGCCTTTCACCACCAGACATGGTGCCTGCCGCCTGATGACGACGCTCTTTCAGACGTGGAAATAAGTCATACACCACCGATAATTGATCATCGTAATTTTTTTCCCCGGCCTGATAACGGCGATAACTGCCGAGCAATAAATTATCTTCCACTTTCATCGTCGAAAACAATTCACGCTTTTCAGGAACCAGACACATACCTTGTGCCACACGTTTTTCGATGGCGACGCCGGACAGCTCCTTGTCCGCTAGTATCACCTGCCCCTGAGAGCTTCCATTGATCGGCAAAGCGCCTGCAATCGCATTGAGCATCGTCGATTTGCCTGCACCGTTGGGGCCGATCACCGTCACAATCTGCCCGGCACCAACGGTAATGTTGGCACCTTGCAGCGCTTCGACCTTCCCATAAAACACTTGCAACTGCCTGGTTTGCAGTAATGTCGTTGATGTTGGTGTCGTCATCAGTCTATCCCACCCAAATACGCTTCCAGCACTGCCGGATGTTGTTGAACTTCTTGCGGTAAACCTTCGGCAATCTTCGTGCCAAATTCCATGACCACGAGCTGATCAGTCAGGTTCATCACAAAATCCATATCGTGTTCTACCAGCAGCACGCTCATGCCTTCTGCCCGCAGCTTGCGCAAGAGATCAGCAAGTTCCTGCTTTTCCTTGTAACGCAAACCCGCCGCTGGCTCGTCCAGCAACAACAGGCTTGGATCACAGCACAAAGCGCGGGCGATTTCCAGAATACGCTGCTGTCCCAGCGCCAGACTACCGGCTTCTTCATGCAGCAGATGACCAAGGCCTACGCGCTCTAATTGGTATTTGGCTTCGGCCAGCAGGGAATGTTCTATGCTGCTGTCACGACGCAGAATGCTCGACAACACCTCACCGACATCACCGCCTTTGGCTCGCAGATGTGCGCCAATCGCCACATTTTCGAGTACCGTCATACTGGCCAGTAAACGTACATGCTGAAAAGTCCGGCCAATGCCCAGTCTGACAATCTCCCGCGAAGGCAGGTTATTAATCGGCTGCAACTGACCATCCCGATAAAACCGGATCGCTCCTGCGGTCAGTGGCAACACACCCGTCACGAGATTGAACATCGTGGATTTACCCGCGCCGTTCGGACCGATCAAACCAACAATCTGACCAGAACTGACCTTGAATTGCATATCATTAACAGCAACCAACCCACCAAACTGCTTACGTGCTTTATCGACTTCCAGAATCACGGTATTGGCGGGTGGTTTTTGCCGTGTCGGCAACGCTGCTGCGCCAGCCGGTACTTGTATGCCTGCATTGTGTGGCAACCAGCGACCAAACAAAGCGTTCATCAGACGTGAGAAATAAGGCCAGACACCATCACGTGCATTCTGGAGCAACAACACCAGCAATACACCAAAGACAATTACCTCAAAGTTACCATCGGATCCCAACAAGGCAGGCAAGATAGACTGCAATTTATCTTTCAACAGCGTCAGTAATGCCGACCCCAGCAAGGCGCCCCATACATGCCCGGCGCCACCCACAACAGCCATAAACAGATATTCGATACCGGCGTTCAGGCCAAATGGCGTCGGGTTCACTGCGCGCTGCAAGTGCGCGTACAACCAACCGGAGACACTCGCCAACATGGCAGCAATCACAAAAATAATGACCTTCATCCGGGCGGTATTCACCCCCATTGCTTCGGCCATCACCCCGCCACCTTTCAGAGCACGGATTGCTCTGCCCGGACGCGATTGCAACAGATTCTGCACCGCGACGACAGACAATAACAAAATCACCCAGATCAGCACATACATGCTGCGACCGGTATCGAGTTTGTAACCCAGAATCGCAATGGAGGGGATGCCATTCAGGCCATCGTATTTTCCGAGGAATTCCAGATTGCCGAACAGGAAGAACAACGATAAGCCCCAGGCGATGGTTCCCAGCGGCAGATAATGCCCGGACAAACGCATCGTGATCATGCCGATGGTGAATGCCGCAGTCATCGTCAGCAACAGACCCACAAGCAAGCCAAGCCACGGTGAATAGCCAAACGCCGTGGTCAGATATGCCGACGAGTAAGCACCGAGTCCCACAAATGCAGCCTGACCAAACGAGGTCAGACCACCGACACCGGTCAGCAACACCAATCCCAATGCAACAATCGCATACATACCAATGTAATTAGCCAGCGTGATCCAGAATTCTGGCACGGGCAACACCGGTACGAGTAATACAGCAGCAACCGGGAACAACATCCAAAGATTAAAACCTGACTTCATTATTCTTCATCCTCGTCGTTATGTGTGCTGCTCAGCGAACGCCATAACAACACAGGAATAATCAGGGTGAATACAATCACCTCTTTATAGGCACTGGCCCAGAACGAGGAATAGGATTCCAGTAAACCCACGAGCAGAGCACCCGCTGCTGCCACCGGATAGCTAACCAGACCACCGACAATCGCACCAACAAACCCCTTCAGACCGATCAGAAAACCACCGTCGTAATACACGGTCGTCATTGGCGCAATCAGAACACCGCACAACGCCCCCAAAGCTGCCGCCAATGTGAACGCCAGACGACCCGCTTGCGTCGTACCGATACCCACCAGCTGTGCACCCAGACGATTCACCGCCGTTGCCCGCAACGCTTTGCCTGACAGACTACGTTCAAAATAGAAATACAATGTTGCGATCAGAATCGCAGAAACACCAACGACCACCAGACTCTGGCCAGAAATCGTCAATGCACCCAATTGAAAACTGGCATCAGAAAATGCCGTCGTACGCGATCCCTCAGCACCAAACATCACCAGCCCCATCCCTGTGAGCGCAAAATGCACACCCACGGAGACAATCAGCAATACCAGAGTACTTGCCTCTGCCAACGGTTGATATGCAAGGCGGTACAGCATTGGCCCCATCGGTATCACGATCGCCAGTGCCATCAACACCTGTACAAACAAAGGCATTTGCTGCGTGCCAAGATTACGCACCAACAGCCATAAAACCAGAGGAGCAATAAAAAGCCTGATCGTCGCTAATGCCAAATCTTTGTTGCGCGTCGCGCTGACTTGTTTAGCGCGCAGTTGCGCGGTCACTTCCTTGATCAGACTCAGAATACCGAACACCAGCAACAAACTGGCTGAATGCGGAAACTTACCTGTTTGCAAGGCGGCCAGCGTCAGTGCGCCGAAGGCAACGAATTCGCCTTGAGGAATAAAAATAATCCGCGTGACAGAAAATACCAGCACCAGTGCCAGCGCCAGTAACGCATAGATGGCTCCACTGGTGATGCCATCTTGTGCGAGGATAGCTGCAATTGATAAATCCATGAAAACCCAACTTTCTTGCGAAGAACAATCCAGACTACTTACCGATACGTGTTGTCTGCCAGCCAAATAGAAATGGCAGACACAGCCAGCGTCTCAGGCAGAGAGCATCTCTGCCGGACGATCACTATTGCATCGATACATGAAAGATATGGAAATGGAGGAAGGGAATAGACCTTCCTCCTTGTTAAATCTGGCCTCAGTTAGCCTGTGCGCCCAGTTTCCATTTGCCGCCGACGATCTGCACCATGACGCGTGAACGCTGATCCATACCCAGATGGTCAGTCGTGCTCATGTTGACGATACCGTGAGAAACAGCAAGATTATTGATGTTTTCTAAAGAAGTACGTAAGGCTGCACGGAATTCTTTTGTACCTGGCTGTGCTTTTTTGATTGCAGTGGTAATCGCTGCTTCGAGCAACAGACCAGCATCCCAGGCATGACCACCGAATGTGGATACGGTGCCAGCGCCATAGGCTTTTTCATATGCGGCCACATATTTCAATGCCGTCTTTTTGACTGGATTGTCTGCCGCCAGTTGATCTGCCACCAGCAACGGGCCAGCTGGTAACCAGGTACCTTCGCAGTCTTTTCCGCACACGCGCAGGAAGTCGTTATTGGCGACACCATGTGTCTGATAAATTTTGCCTTTGTAGCCACGCTCTTTGAGTGTTTTTTGTGGCAACGCAGCAGGTGTGCCTGCGCCAGCGATCAAAACAGCATCCGGATTCGTTGCCATGACTTTCAGGATCTGACCAGTCACTGATGTATCGCTACGGGCAAAACGTTCATTGGCGACGATTTTAATCTTACGCAGTTCGGCCAGTTTAGAAAATTCCTTGTACCAGCCTTCGCCATACGCATCTGCAAAACCAATAAATGCCACGGTTTTGATACCGGTGTCGCCCATATGGCCTGTGATCGCGGTAGACATATGCGAATCATTTTGTGGTGTTTTAAATACCCAGAAACGCTTGGAATCTATCGGCGCAATGATCGCAGCAGATGCCGCCATCGAAATCATCGGTATTTCATTTTCTGCCGCTACGTCCACCATTGCCAGCGAGTTAGGTGTAATCGTGGAGCCAATCAGAATGTCGATTTTGTCTTCGGCAATCATCTTGCGGGCATTTTTGACAGCGGTCGTTGTGTCAGAAGCATCATCCAGAATGATGTATTCAACCTTCTTGCCAGCAATTTCCTTGGGCATCAGCGCAAAAGTATTTTTTTCCGGAATACCCAGCGAAGCAGCCGGACCTGTCGCGGAGACGTTGACGCCTACCTTGATCTGTGCGGACGCATTCGTCGCCAGTACCAGAGAAAGCATTGCGGGGATGATAGCCAATCCAAATCGAATCTTCATATTTAAGTCTCCTGAGTCATCTTATTTAAAGAAATTTTTATTTCTCGACCGCTTGGTCGGTTAATTTTTTTCAGTGTAACCTGTAGTTTGCGGCGGCACAACATGGGCAAGTCATTTTGATGGCAGTTTTCGCCATCATCGCAACAATTTCACACATTATCAGCCTGATCAATATTGCTTCTTTTAGCGCAACAAAGCACGATTTTTCTGATTGCCTGGGTTGGTTTTTGTTGCAAAACCTGACTTTTTAACTATCCTGTTTTCAGCTTCAGATGAAATTTCTTTATTTGTGGCTGAATGTCACAGCGCCGCACAACAGCCTCCGGGAAATAAAGTAAATCGGCAACTCCTCCTTCCGCAAACTCTGCTTTTTTATCCCTCTCTCATCTTTGTTGTTAATTTTTTTGTTTTTATGTAAGGAACCTGAAATTCCAACGACAGATGCATAAGTTCAATCGGAAAACACCAGAATCTGTTTCAAAACACCGCGGCAAGCTGACCCGAACGAACCCAGACTATTTTTCACTTTCTTATTTTTGGAGAACAAATATGAAACAAGCTATTCACACTGGCGCAATGATCGCCGCAGCAGCGGCTGCCATGGCACTGTCTGGTGCTTCTTTCGCAGCAACCACAACTATCAGTGCAGCAGATACTGTCCACTGCGCAGGCGTCAATAGCTGCAAAGGCACCAGCGACTGTAAAACTGCTGAAAATGCCTGCAAAGGCCAGAATTCCTGCAAAGGCCATGGCTTCGTTGCATCCAAAGCGGGCGAATGTCTGGCAAAAGGCGGCAAGATCATTGATCTGAAATAAATTCTTTCAACGTCGTCGACGTCGATCTGCTCCAATCTTTGCTGATGTCACGTTGCGCCTGCGGTCAACGTGACATTATTTCCTGGCCTCTATTTCTGATTTCATGACCACGACTGCACTTGCTTCTCCAGGCTTTGGACTGGGCTTACGCACTGATCACTATCACGCTGTTCTGGAGCAAGCTCCGGCGGTGGACTGGTTTGAAATTCTGTCTGAAAACTATATGGTGCCAGGCGGAAAACCGTTGGCGATGCTTGATGCCATCCGTGCCGATTATCCTATGGTGATGCACGGTGTTTCTATGTCGATTGGTTCTGCAGAGGGTCCCTCTGATGCGTACCTCAGTGAACTCAAAACACTGATACGACGCGTACAACCTTTATGGGTGTCCGATCATTTATGCTGGACCGGCGTACACGGCACCAATATGCATGATCTGTTTCCGCTTCCTTACACAGAAGAAGCCGTCAAGGTCATGGTCAACAACATTCGCCGGGTTCAGGATGTACTGGAACGACCACTGGTACTGGAAAATGTCTCCAGCTATCTGTCTTTCAGTAGTGATCAGATGACCGAGTGGGAATTTGTGACCGCAGTTGCCGAAGAGTCCGACAGCCTGATTTTGCTGGATGTGAATAACGTCTATGTCAGCAGCGTCAATCATGGCTTTGATCCCTTTGCCTATCTGGCAGGTATTCCTGTAGAACGCGTGCAGCAAATTCATCTGGCAGGACACCACCATCACGGCACGCATATTATCGATACCCACGATCATCCGGTGGCCGATCCGGTCTGGGAACTGTATGCCCATGCTTTACGGCGCTTTGGCCCGGTCGCCAGCATGATAGAACGTGACGACAATATTCCACCATTAGCTGAACTGGTGGCGGAACTGAATATCGCACGACGGATTGCCGCTGGCATTTTTCCAGCAACAGCGGGGTACGTGGAATGAACTTACCACCAAAGCGAGTAGATTCATTAGATCAGTTGCAACAGCACTTTCAGGAATTTATTCTGGGTCAGCAAGATGCTGACAGCGTCTTGCCTTTCATCGCTGAAACAAAGAAAACAACGAAGACAGCAGACATATCTGGCCAGACACGGCTGGATATTTACTATCAGGCCTATCGTTTGCGTCTGCGTGATGCCTTATCCGAAGCATTCGACAAAACACATCGTTATCTGGGTGATGATCTGTTTTTTGCAGCCTGCACAGCGTATATTGCGGCGCATTCTTCCCGGCATCGCAACCTGCGCTGGTATGGCAGCGACTTTCCTGATTTCCTGCGCAGCTATTGTGCGGACATTCCACTGGTTGCTGAATTAGCGACGTTTGAGTGGACATTAAGTCTGGCATTCGATGCAGCTGATCAACCCGTATTGACACTGGCTGACTTGGGCAACTTACAGGCGGAAGACTGGGAAACAGCAGGTTTTGTCTGCCAGCAATCGAATCATTTCCTGCGTATGGACTGGAATTGCGTCGCCATCTGGCTGGCGCTGACTGCAGACGAATATCCACCAGAACCTTTGCAAAACACCGCACCCGTCATCTGGCACATCTGGCGGAAACAGCAGCAACCACAATTCCGCTCCCTGAACCCCGATGAAGCTCAGGCTTTACAAGCGATCGTTGCTGGGTACTCTTTTGCAGCAACCTGCGTCGCCGTCAGCGAACAGTTCCCGGAATCTGCTGCTCACCTGGGCGCCTGGTTGCAAACCTGGATTACACAGGAAATGCTGAGCCAGATTCAGCATATATCGGATCAATCAGGTGGCAACATCATCGGGTAGGATTGATGCGTGAGGCTTATTTCTGAGACTTATTTGTGAAGCTTATTTATGAAGCTTGCTGATGAGACTGATTCACGAAGCCTGGTCTTGCAACGTCACCGTGAAAGCTCCACGCAAAGAATTGCACAGCAAAATCTGGTCGGCCTGCAACACATCACGACGTGTCAGATGTTGCTCACGCAAACCCAATGCTGCGTCGTCCATCAAAACGGAACGCATTACGCCAGGCAAAACGCCATCACTTAAAGGTGGTGTCAGCCACTGTTTGCCAAATCGCAGCAAGACATTACTACGTCCGCCCTCAGTCAAATGACCGGTCTCATTGAAAAACAGCATATCAAACGCGCCTTGCTGTTCTGCGGCTTGCCAGGCACGATCATATTGACTGCGTACGCTGGTCTTGTGGCGCAGTAACAAAGTATCGCTTTGTGTCGTTTCAGATGACAGCAGCACCCGCATCTGAGTAGCCGCTAATGGCAGCAGCACGCCGCTACTGAGACTAGTTTTTCCTTCCACATCAAGTGACAGACGCAAGCGGTATGCGGTCTGTGGCGGTAAATCATGGCAGAACTGTTGCAAAGTCTGGCGTATCTGCTGCTCATCAACAACAAAGCCAAAGTATCTGGCGGATGTCTGCAGACGCAACAAATGCCTATCCAGATAGCGGCACCCTACTTCGCGTGTGGCATGCATGGTTTCAAATAAGTCAAACTGGGCAGGTAAACCCGTCAGGAATTTTGCTTTCAACCGGCATTCGGCAAATTCTTCACTGGCGACACTGTCATACACAATTCCGGCGCCTACACCCATCACACCTCGCCGTATCTGGCTGCCATCCCGTGTTGATGGCGCTTCCAGTTGTAATGTGCGGATGGGAACCGACAGACAAAAATCACCGATGGCTGCTCGCACTGATGGGGCTACTGGGATGGCCGGGATTGATTCTGCGGCATTTTCTGTCACAACTTCTGCATCGACATGATCAGCTGGCGGATCAAACCAGCCTATCGCTCCGGTGTATAAGCCGCGTGGCTCTGGTTCCAGTTCCTGAATGATTTCCATGGTTCTGCGTTTGGGTGCGCCGGTGATCGAGCCACAGGGAAACAAGGCATGCAAAATGTCCGGCAGTGCCAGTTGTGGCTGCAACTGCGCATCAATCGTGGATGTCATCTGCAATACACTGGAGTAACGGGTCACCTCAAACAATTGCGAAACCTTGACCGAGCCTGTTGTCGCGATTTTCCCGAGGTCATTACGGAGCAAATCAACGATCATCAGATTTTCAGCACGATTTTTGGTATCGGCAGATAAGGCCGTTGCTCTTGACTGATCCTGCACCGCATCACCAGTCGCGGCTGCCGTACCTTTCATCGGTCTGGCCTGTAAATGTCCCCGATAATGGCGTACAAAGAGTTCTGGCGACATCGATAATACGGCTTCGCCATGTGGCAAACAAATCAGTGCACCATAAGGCACTGGCTGGCGCTGACGCAAACGCTGGTAAAGCGCAGCAGGGGATCCGTAGGCATCGAAATGCAGCCGGTATGTGTAATTCACCTGATAGGTGTCACCCGCGGTAATGTAATCGCGGATGGTATGGATAGCGGCAGAAAATGCGGGCTCATCAATATTGGAGCGAAGCTGCGCCACGCCAGCGACATCGGTAACGTTAGTTTGTTGCGCCAGAAACCGGGTGACATCTTCGCGCTGCAGATGCTGGCAATCGCGGAAGATCAGAATCTGAGAAGGCTGTGTTGCTGCCGAGGCAGATAAATCTGGGTCAGTTGGTATGCCCTGAAGATGTACCCCAATGTCATACGATAACAACGCCACAGCGTATTGGTTTTTTTGCAATGCCGTCTGAGTCTCAGACCAGAACTGCTGCCATGTACTGGCATCGTCGCACTGGAGCACTTGTTGCAAGCCGGAATACAGACGCGATGCGGCGCCATCCGCCTGAGCATCATCCAGCAAGGCAAACCCGCCGCTGACATCGGGGAAAAAAGACGAAGAGACATTCATGTGGGAAAAAGCGGACACGGCAACCTGCAAAATCATGTAACAGGCGGCAGTGTACCCCCAGATGCCAATCGCTGCACGTCTGCTGAGAAACCAGCAATTGGACTTAGCATGCTGGCATTCTTCGCTGTGACGAGAGCATTTTTACATGACTTCGTAACAACAAATAGGTATAGTTTGCTGACGAGTATGTATTCTGTACCAGTTTTCCGGGCGCCGTCACTGAACGGAACACGACAACCGAAGACCATACAAGCAATAACCAGCAATAGCCAGCAATACCAAGCGATTCAGCGATGTAAGAACATTGATATGTTTCAGGATGATAGATGGAAAAAACGATACACGATCTGCCACTGACAAGGCAGTTTTTTCGCCATAATCTGGCGATCTGTGCTGCAGCATTATTGTCGCTCCTGTTGTTGAGCCTGTCGCTGTCAGTGTATCTGACACAAAAAAACATGCGTAGCGATCTGCACTACAAGACCATCACGCTGGCGAACAATATCGCCGACAGCCTGCAAACAAATAATATTCGTGGCATGCAAAATGTAGTGCTGAACGCCATCCATGCGCCAGAGTTACTAGGCATCACGGTCTTTGATAAAAACGGTAAAGCGATACTGGCATGGAAATCTGAAGGCCAACTGGTCAGCACCGAACATATTGCCAGCTCACCGCTCGTCAAAAATACGCAGATCACATTACAACGGTGGCAATTGAATGCCGAAACACCGATCGTCAGCAGCACGAATACCGAAGGAAAACTATTGGTGCAAATCAGTACCGGCTCCGTATGTCGCCATGCCCTGCTGATGCTGTTATCCGGCCTGATGGCGACTGTCATCATTGCCACAATCGCTGCACAAAGGCTGACACGCAAGCAATTGCGAGCGCTGACACCGGTGCTGGCGCTGTCCACGGTCGCTGAACGAGTCGCAACCCTTGGCGATTACAGCCTGCGTGCCGCGCAGGACAAGCAACATGAACTCGGTAACCTGATCATGCATTTCAACCTGATGCTGGCCAGAATGGAAGCTTGGGAAAGCGACATGCAAAGCGAAACGCGTGCACTACGTGAAGCTGACAGCCACATCGCCATACTGGAAAACCACGACAGCCTGACCAAATTACCGAATCGCTATTATTTTCATCAGTTGATCACGAGCAGCATGGAAGAAGCCATCAGTCATCATCAGATGGTGGCACTGATGTTTATCGACCTAGACCATTTCCGGGCATTAAACAGAAATTTTGATTATGATGCCGGCGATCTGGTACTGACCATCATGGCCAACCGACTATGCGCGGCGTTGCGTACGACCGATACCTTATGCCGCGTTGATGCCGATGAATTTGCTGCGATACTGCCTCAGGCGGGCGATCTGGAGACCGTCACCACTCTGGCGGAAAGGCTGATCGACACCATACAACAGCCTGTCATCTTGCGTGGGAAAGAAGTCACCGTCACCGCCAGTATCGGGATTGCGTGCTGCCCGCTGCATGCACAGAATCAGCGTCTGTTTTTGAAGTATGCGGATCTGGCATTGAAAGCAGCGAAAGCAGGCGGACGCAATACCTGGCGCTTATATGATGAAGCCATGCATGGCGACACAGAACAATGAGCGCAATACGTCGCCATGCATCGTAAGACGTTGAGAAAATACACCGAGAAATAAGCGATCTGTCGCTGTCAGCGCAGCAATACCGCAATCTGCGCTACGGCCTGCTCTGTCGGCAACTGTTTGAAGCCGGTTTTGGCAAAGCGCAACCAGCGGCCGAGTACAAAACTGCATAACAAGGCAGCACGTGCCTGCACATCACTTTCAATAAAATGTCCCTGACTGGCAGCAATACGCAACGATTGACGGAAAGCCATTTCCAGACGTTCTGCCAACTGATTCATGCGTAGCTGCAAGCGTTCGTCCTCGTTAACCAGTACATCACCGATCAGAACACGAGTCATACCGGGATTACGCTCGGCAAACTCCAGCAGCATCTGAAGAACAGACTGCGCCTGCATCAAACCATCTTCCTGCTGATCACTGATCTGATTAATCAGGCCAAAAATCGATGTCTCGATAAACTCAATCAACCCTTCGAACATCTGTGCCTTACTGGCGAAATGACGGTAAAGAGCCGCCTCAGAAACACTGACTCTGGCCGCCAGCGCGGCAGTCGTGATTTTTTCTCCTTTCGGATTTTCCAGCATCGCCGCGAGCGTCTGAAGTATTTGTAATTTGCGCTCGCCGGGTTTGGTACTTGCCATTTTTATGTTGTATCGGTAAGGGAATGAAGGAAAAATATTGCCGCAAAATATTGCCGTACTTATGTTGCAACCTATGTTGAAATTTATTTCAGCATAGGTTGCAGAAACCATTGCAGCACTGATGCCCATGCAATCAGCTTGCCAGATTCAGCACCATTCAACGGGGCAATCCGCATAGGCGATGATAATAATTTGTCAGCTGCAATACGGATTTTACTGTCACATCAACACATGCCGCATTTTTTTTACGCTGTGCAAGAGGAGTATATCCGTGCACCAAAACCGTTTTTAAACCTTCGCGTTTTGCTGCGCGCAAATTATCCAGACTATCTTCGACCAGAATACAGCGTTGAGCGTTGATCCGGTATTGCTGCAATAATTTACGCAAAAACGGGCGCGATGGTTTTGGTTGCATCTGTCCATGCACGCGCATCGTCTCTATTGCAATGTGTGCGTCAAAATGCCGGTGCAGGTCAAGATGACGCAGTACATGCCGCGAATACTGTCGCGGCGCATTGGTCAGTAGTATTTTTTTACCCGGCAGACGACGCAACAAATTCTTCAAGCCGTGCTCGGCACGAATCATGGAAGGCAAATCAATAAACCGATGTGCTTCATGCAGAAAATCTTCTGCCCGCACGCCGTGATGTCTGACCATACCCAACATCGTGGCGCCATAGCGCACATAGTATTGCAACCTGATCTCGTTGACTGTCTGCGCATCGGCAGGCGTTATACCGTCACCTAACACCTTTGCCAGATACGCATTCATATTGCGGTTGATCGCCGGAAATATCGCATGCGACGCATTGTGCAGGGTATTGTCCAGATCAAACAACCACAGAGGCGAAGTCTTGCTCTTAGCTTGAGTGCGATCCGATCTGATGCTAATCCTGCTGTATCCGGCAGATGCCAAACACGGCGCTGACTTGCCGCGCAGACGACGAAGCATATTAATGGCTGCGGATCATCGTGCCGAATGCCTGCTCGGTCAGCACTTCCAGCAACAGCGAATGCTCGATACGACCATCAATGATGTGAACTGTGTTGACGCCGGATTTGGCCGCATCCAGCGCGGAAGAAATTTTCGGCAGCATGCCACCAGAAATTGTCCCATCGGCAAACATTTCATCAATCTCACGTGCTGACAGATCGGTCACCAGATTACCCTGCTTATCGAGCACGCCAGGGATATTAGTCATCATGATCAGTTTTTCAGCTTTCAGGATTTCGGCAATTTTACCTGCCACCAGATCGGCATTGATGTTATACGCCTGACCATCTTCACCGAAGCCGATAGGAGAAATGATAGGAATGAACGCATCGTCCTGCAAAGCCTTAACGACCGCGGGATTAATCGCATCGATTTCACCAACAAAGCCGATATCAAGCATCTCGCCTGGATTTTCACGATCAGGCATCATCATTTTACGAGCACGGATCAAGCCACCATCTTTACCAGTCAGACCCACTGCCTGACCACCGTAGTGATTGATCAGCATGACGATATCCTGTTGCACTTCACCACCGAGTACCCACTCAACCACTTCCATGGTTTCATCGTCCGTGATACGCATACCTTGCACAAATGTGCCCTGCTTGCCCATTTTTTTGAGCGCATTGTCAATTTGCGGGCCACCGCCATGCACCACAACAGGATTCATGCCGACCAGTTTCAGCAAAATGACGTCGCGGGCAAAACCATGCTTCAGACGCTCTTCTGTCATGGCATTACCACCGTATTTAACGACAATCGTTTTACCATGAAACTTGCGGATGTAAGGCAATGCTTCAGCCAGAATTTCGGCTTTAATGACGGGTTCGACACCGGCTAATTTATCTTCGTTTGCTGCTTCGTTTGCGCTGAAATCGCTCATAATGACGGTATCCTGAAGGTATCATGAAGGGTTGTTTCGGTTAACCCGAATTTTACAGGATTATGCCTTGAAACCCTCACCTATTGAGTCTGGAAATTGATGACCGTGTTCAACGATCTGCATCAACAACTCGAAAGCATGCGACCGAGCCTGCTACGATTTGCATTTTTACAACTACGACAAGAATCAGCGGCAGAAGATGCGGTACAAGAAGCGCTGCTGGCCGTACTGGAAAAACCAGACAGTTTTGCGGGCAACTCCAGTTTGCGGACTTATGTCACAGGTATCCTGAAATTCAAAATCATCGATCATCTGCGCTCACTCAAAAAAGAAACCCAGCTGAACACCAACGACGATGAATCCGATGCTGATTTGATTGACAGTCTGTTTCAGGCGAATGGTCATACCGTCAATGTCCCCGCAGCCTGGGGGGCACCTGAGCAAACGCTGCAACAAAAGGATTTTTTTCGGGTACTGGAAATTTGTCTTGAGCATTTACCAGAAAAAACTGCCCGTGTTTTTATGATGCGGGAATGGCTGGAATTGGAGACAGAAGAAATCTGTAAGGAATTGAGTCTGACAACGTCTAATCTATGGGTAGTGTTATACCGTGCGCGTTTGCGCTTACGGGAATGCCTGGATCTGAACTGGTTTGGCAACAAATAACCAGCTGATGCCTGAGGATAAGAAAGGTACTGAGCAGCACTACGCTGCGTACTGATGAAAGAACAAGATATGCGACTACTAATTACCTGCAAACAAGCGCATGCGCTGGTGTCAGAAGGAATGGACAAGCAACTGAGCCTGGGCGAGCGCTCACGCCTGAAAGTACATTTATCCATGTGTAAGGCGTGCACTAATTTTAATCATCAGATGCGCTTTCTGCGCGCCGCTATGCATCGTTTTTCTGCAGATGTGCAAACCCAACCTCAGGAAAAATCATGAGCATTTGTCCACGCTGCAAGACCCTTTTTACCTGCGCTATGGCTGACTGCACCAATCAACCATGCTGGTGTGCTGCCTTACCGCCAGTCGATTCTGCATTGCTGTCAACAGACCAATCTGCTTCAGAGGCAGGCTCACAGGAAAATCAACAGGCAAGTTGCTTCTGCCCGACCTGCCTGCCGCTATGGAAAGCAGAACAATCAGCAAAAAAAACGCCATCCAGCTAATTCAGTTACCATACCGTTCTCGGTAATCGGCCTTCCTGATAGGAAATCTGCATGTCTAACGAAACATCTCTCGCTTATAAAGCGGTTAATATCCCCGTCTCTCAACGCATTCGTGAACGCATCACTGCCAGCAATACCCGTTTTCATGCCAATGACAATATCTCCGGCTTTATCGAACCTGGAGAACTGCAGGAATTACAGGCAGAAGTCGAAGAAAAATTGCGTGCTGTCCTGGAAAGTCTGGTGATCGATACCAGCAGTGACCACAACACCCAGGATACCGGGCGACGTGTCGCCAAAATGTTCATCAATGAAGTATTCAACGGACGCTATGTCCCCATGCCACCGGTGACGGAATTTCCAAATGCATCGCATCTGAACGAACTGATGATCATTGGCCCGATCACTGTCCGCAGCGCCTGTTCGCATCACTTGTGTCCTATCATGGGCAAAGTCTGGATCGGTGTCATGCCCAATGAACACTCCAATCTGATTGGTCTGTCCAAATATGCCCGGATTGCCGAATGGATCATGAGTAGGCCACAGATTCAGGAAGAAGCCGTAGTACAACTGGCAGATACCCTGCAAGAAAAAATGCAACCGGATGGATTGGCTGTTGTGATGGAAGCCGATCACTTTTGCATGCACTGGCGCGGTGTCAAAGATACCGGCGCAAAAATGATCAACAGCGTGATGCATGGCTCGTTTCTGAAAGACCCGAACCTGCGCCGTGAATTTTTGTCCCTGATTAAACGTTAACCTGAACAGGAATACACCATGTTAGTTCGCCTCCTGTACGCCAGCCGCGCTGTTGATGAAAAAATTGCAGACACCGTGCATTCTGTCATGCAGCAATCCCGCCTGCACAACCCGGGAAACGGCATTACCGGTGTACTTTGCCATACGGATACCGTCTTCATGCAAGTTCTCGAAGGTGGCCGGGATGCCGTCAATGCCTTGTATGGCCACATCTTGCGGGATACGCGTCACAAGGATGTGATTTTGCTGGATTACGAAGAAATCGTAGAAAGACGCTATGCCTGCTGGACAATGGGACAGGCAAACATGAGCAGGATCAATCCATCCATTTTGCTGAAATACTCACCATTACCAGAACTGAATCCACACAAAATGTCCGGAAAAATGTTGCTGGCACTCATTGATGAACTGATGGCGACGGCTTCCATCGTTGGCAGAACCTGAACATCAGCGCGGGCAAACGTCATTAACCTGATGAGCTGCGAATGAGTTACTGTTACTAATAGTCACGCCATTTTAAGCATGCGCCGTGGCATACACGGCGGTCAGCGGCTCCGGTAAGGGAGCATCAATGGCAGCGCAGATACCACGTAACAAATCGGCGCAGTCGTCATCGATATGTATATCCGGTGCACGCGCAGCCGCCGACAGCAGTGCTTTGATCAGAAACGGCTTTGCCAAAGGCGCCAGTTGATTGAGTTTTTCCAGCGCGGTTCTGACATCAAAAAAATCCACACTATCAATTGCCTGTAAATCTGCAGCTCCTAACGCCAGGTCTGGCAGCAGCAATGCTGCGCGCTCAAAGGCGACACTGGTCGCAGCCTGATCCTGATGATGATGTGCCACCAATGATAGCAACAGGCAGGTTTGTGGTTTCAACTCAGCCACACTGCCATAGCGGACAGGAACAGCGCGTCCGGCGTTCATACCCAGCCGACGCTCAAGAACGGTTTGCAGTACAAATTCTGTCTGTGTCATACGCTGATCAGCGGCAATCAACTGATGCGCGAGTGATAATAACTGCGCCTTCTCACTCGCTGACAGCTGTCTGAGCGCAGGCATCGCCAGATCCAGCAAAGGCAGACGTGCACGACTTTGCATACGGTCAATATCAGATAACAAGGACTCTGCCAACCCACTCAACGTCGCTGCCTGCTGCCGGAGTAAATTCATCTGCAGTACATAAGGTTCACTCTGACTGCGATCAAGCAATAAAGCGTATACCAGCGCACAAGCAGATTGCGGCTCGCGTGCGGCCTGTATCAACGAGGCGTTCAGCGGCGTAGCAGCCTTGCGGTGAAAACTGGCGCCAGCTGCTGTGTTCTCTATGATATTGCTTGTAATATTTCCGGTGATATCAGCACCAAGACCATTAATCACTGCAACTGAAGACGGCAATGTGGCAGCAGACGTATTCACAGCAGACTGATCTGCTGTCATTGCATGATGCCCGAATCCGGTCACTGCCGCGCCCGTAGTCACTCCGCCTGCAACAGTGCTACCGCCTTTTGCTGCCCGGGCCTGCTGAGCCGCGAGAACGTTTCTGGCACCAAAACCATACATACCCGGTGGCGGCATATCTTCTGGCGCAACAGGTTCAATAATTTCGTCGGCATCTAAAAATCCAACCTGATGTCCATACACACGCTGCAAACGCTCTTCCAGAGGAGGATGCGTCGCAAACAAACCGTCAAGCAGATTCGGACGGGCTGCTCCAAGAAACATATGCGATAACTGTTCAGCACGCGGATGATCAATCCGTGACCCGCAGTCATTCACGCGGGTCAATCCGCCAATCTTGCGCAGCGCACCACCGATGCCATCCGGATTACGGGTAAATTGTACCGAGCTGGCATCTGCCAAAAATTCGCGCTGACGCGACACGGCAGATTTGATCAGACGACCAAAGAAAATACCGACATAACCCACAACAAATAAAATCGCGCCCACAACGAACATCACCAACTGTATCGAAGGCCCCTTGTCGTTGCGACCACGTGAACTACCAAATTGTGAGCTCCAGTACATCAGTTCCTGACCGAAACCGGCAATCATCTGTATGCCGAACAAAATCCCGATCAGCTTGATATTCATACACATATCGCCATTCAGAATATGGCTGAATTCATGGCCGACCACACCTTGCAACTCGTCCCGTGTCAGACGCGCCAGCGTGCCACGGGTGACTGCCACCACAGCTTCATTTTGATGATAACCAGCTGCAAATGCGTTAATCGCTTCTTCCCTGTCCATGATATAAACACGCGGACAGGCAATGCCGGAAGCCAGTGCCATTTCTTCGACGATATTCAACAGGCGACGTTCATGGAAATCTGCCGACGCAGGCATCACGAGCCGACCGCCAGCCATCTGCGCCACGACGTCACCGCCATCACGCAAACGGACAATTTCAAATAAAGTTCCGCCTGCAATAAACAACAACACCACGCCGGTATTGATGAAAAAAAATCCATGCGGATAGGTATGGGCAACACCAGCACGAAAGCCTCCGGTGGCCCATAACCAGACTACAGCCAGGCTGACATTCACCGCGATCACAATCGCCAGTACCGCCAGAAAAAACAAAAAAAGTAATTTTTTGCTCTGGCGATGCGCCTGATCCTGTTGCTCAAAAAAATCCATACGGACTTCGGGTATCTGGTCGTGAAATCAGAATGACACTTTAACGGCCTTGCGCTCTTCCGCCGATTCGGTTGCCTGCAATAATTCTCCCGCTTTAAAACCGAAGTTATTGGCAATCAAGGAACCGGGAAATTGTTCAATCCCCGTGTTGTACTGCATGACGCTGTCGTTATACGCCTGACGGGCAAACGCAATCTTGTTTTCAGTCGCGGTCAGTTCTTCGGTCAGTTGCACCATGTTTTCATTTGCCTTCAGATCAGGATAGGATTCTGAGAGTGCAAACATTTTACCAAGCGAAGAAGTCAGCGTTCCTTCGGCAGCCGCCAGTTGCTGTACCGCAGCGGCATCAGACGGATCGGTGGCGACTCTGGTATTGGCAGTCAATGCCTGATTACGTGCGGCGATCACGGCTTCGAGCGTCTCGCGTTCATGCTTCATGTAGCCTTTGGCGACTTCCACCAGATTCGGAATCAGATCATACCGACGCTTTAACTGGACATCGATCTGAGAAAACGCATTCTTGAAACGGTTACGCAAACTGACCAGACGATTGTAGACACCAATCACCCAGAACACGATCATCGCGATGATGACTAACAAGACTATCAATGCAAGCATAATTTCTCCGTACAAAAAGAAAACCGACGAGAATATCGCCGGTTATCGTGGTGAGTGACTTATTTACTTGTTTCTGATTTATCAGGTGAAGCCAAAAATTCTGCCTGATAAGCTTTGAGTTCTGCTTCGCTGATGTATTCAAACACTTTGACTACTTTACGTACACCGCTGACACCACTGGCGACTTCGGCTGCGCGATTACCCTCACTCTGAGTCACGCGTCCCATCAGATACACAGTACCGGCCTCGGTCACAACCTTGAAAGCACTGGCATACACATCTTTGCTGTCGACGAACGAGGCCTTGACCTTAGTCGTGATCAACGCATCATTGGAACGTGCAGAAAAATTGGACAGGCCTGCAATCTGAATTTCATTACTGACAGCAACCACGCCATCAATTGCACGGACTTCACGCTCAGCAGTCTGTCTGGACTCTTCATTCGCCACTTCGCCAGTCAGCAAAGCACGGCGGTTAAATGCATTCACATTAATATGCGCAGCATCGCCCAATGCGCGGGATAGTCTGTTCTCGCCCTTGAGCGCAATCGCTTTGTCTTCCGTCTGTGCACCAAAAGTACGGCGGTCTGTTGCAGCGATAGAGCCAACCACGGCGCTTCCGACTGCCAGTTCGACACATCCCTGCAAACTCATCACCGCAGCACAACACAGGCTGACTGTGGCTACTGGCCGGAAAAACCGGTTCCAGGCTTGTTTATTCATCTGCATCACCTCCAAATAAAGCGGCATCAATACCGTCACAAATACAATGGATGGTCAATAAATGCACCTCCTGAATCCTCGCGGTACGATCGTGCGGCACACAAATATGCACGTCGATATCGCTCAGCAAATTCCTGATTTCGCCGCCCCCCTTACCGGTCAGCGCCACCACCCGCATATCCCTTTCCAGCGCGGCATTCACCGCATTGACTACACTGGCAGAGTTACCGGATGTGGACAATGCCAGCAAAATATCGCCCGATTGCCCGAATGCCTGTACCTGCTTGGAAAATACCTCCTGAAAACTGTAGTCGTTCGCGACCGCCGTCAGTATGGAAGTATCTGTCGTTAAGGCCATCGCAGGCAAAGGCAGACGTTCACGCTCAAAACGGCCCACAAGCTCTGCGGCAAAATGCTGGCAATCGGCAGCAGAGCCGCCGTTACCACACGCCAGAATCTTGTTGCCATTTGAGAGCGCGTGAAACATCAGCTCCACCGCTTCAGCGATAGGCTGTGCCAGTTCCTGAGCGGCCTGTATCTTTAATTCGGCACTTTCATGGAAGTGCGCCAGTATGCGTTGATTTGTCATAGTGTTGGGATTATACGGCAGGCTGGTGATAAGAACGCATTTCATCCATCAGAACAAGATGCATGCATGAATTCTGCTTAAGCAACAATCACGTTTTGTAACCAGTGCAACGTATCAGATTCGATCGCTACCAGATCAAAACGGCAAGCGGGCTGGGTGTTGAGCGTCATTAAAAAAACCTGGGCAGCATGTACCATTTTTCTTTGTTTGGCAGGTGTGACGCTGGCAATCGCACCGCCAAACCGCATGGATGTGCGGCGTCTGACTTCAACAAAAACGATGCTGTCACCGTCTTGCATGATCAGATCAATTTCTCCGCCCTGGCACAAAAAATTGCTGCGTAGCAGGCGTAGTCCGGCTTGTTGCAGATGCGCGAGCGCTCTGGCTTCACCTTCATCTCCGGCTTTTCTGCGGGCAGTGCGTTTGTCTTGCGCTGAAGGCAAGGGGCTTGGCAAGCTTCTCATGTCGTACAATCTTGGTTTGATTAAATGAGGATGAGCGCATGAGCCATACTGAAGCGCCGCTGTTTGCCAGCACCACCATCGTTGATGCAGTCACCCGGCAAAATTATCCTGCAGGCACATTATATGTAGTCGGCACGCCGATAGGAAATGTCGCCGACATCACATTACGCGCTTTGCATTTGCTGTCACTGGCAGACGCGATTGCCTGTGAAGATACCCGTAATACATCGCAATTGCTGAGCCGCTATGGTATCAGCAAGCCATTGATTGCTGCGCATCAGCATAATGAGCGCGAAGTGGCAGAAAAAATCCTGCAACGTCTGCAAGCTGGCGAACGTATTGCACTGGTCTCCGATGCAGGAACGCCGGGTGTTTCTGACCCCGGAGCAAAAATCGTGGATGCGATCAAACGGGCAGGGTTACCGGTATCGCCACTGCCTGGCGCTTCTGCCGCCATCAGCGCCTTATCTGCCAGTGGTCTGATTCATGACCAGTTTTACTTTGTCGGGTTTCTGCCGGCCAAAGCCGGACAGCGTGACAGCGCACTGCGCTCCTTGCAACACGTCAGTGCTACTTTGATTTTTTACGAAGCACCGCATCGTATCGTCGATAGCGTACAGGCGCTGCTGGACATATTTGGCTCGGATCGCCAGATTGTGCTGGCAAGGGAAGTGACGAAACTGTTTGAAGAAATCCACCGTTGCCCGCTGAAAGATGCACCTGCCTGGCTGCAAAGCGATGCGCACAGAGAAAAAGGGGAATACGTTATTTTGCTGGATGCGGCTCCCGAATCAGCGGCAGATCAGGATCTGGAAGCGCGGCGTGTACTGAGTATTTTGCTGGAAGAGTGCTCAGTCAAACAAGCAACAGCGTTAGCAGCACAACTGACTGGCCAGAAGAAAAATGCCTTGTATCAGCTGGCACTGGAGATGAAACAGGAAGACTGAACGCGCTTAACGGCGGTGAACAATGCCGTGGAAGATACTGTGAAAGATACCGTTAAAGACGACTTAACAATGATCATCGCGCAATCGCAGCACGGAAACAGCATCGCCACAGCATAGTCACAAAATACGCCAGCGCGGCAATGATCAGCGCTGCACTACAAGCGGACGGGCAATTCCCAGGTTGCCTGCCTGTGCCAACGCAGCGGTCGCTTCCGAACGGCTGCCAAATGGTCCGCTGACAAGCCGGTAAAGACTCCCCTGCTGGACGATATCAAATCCCGGTAAGGCGCTCTCCGCACGGTTTTTTAGCTGCGTCATAATCGATTCAGCATTGGCGCGGATCGCATACGCTCCAAACTGTAAGTAATACCCTACGCCGCTTACCGAACCGGAAGCCAGTTTTTCTACCGGCTTGCTGTCCTGTGACGCTAACAGTTCCTCTATTGTCATTTGCGCAGTTGAAGCGTTATTAGCGTTTGACATGTTTGATGCGGTTGCCATAGTGATAGCAGCCTTATCAGCGGCGTTGCGTACAGGCGGAACATCAATGGTATTCACCATCGGCGTATTGATCGGACTGGCCATCGTCACGACAGGCGCTCTGGCGAGTATCGATTTTTCAGGTGTCTGATTTTTGCGGTTTTCTGCCATGCGTTCAATATCCACAGGCAACAGGCGTTCGACTTCGATCTGGCTACTACCTTTGCCCAGCACTTCCAGTTTCAACGCAGCGGTGTACGACAAATCGATGATGCGTGAAGAATGGAAAGGGCCACGGTCATTAATACGCACAATGATCTGCTTGCCATTGTTCAGGTTGGTGACCCGCGCATATGAAGGAATAGGCAAGGTAGGATGGGCGGCCGTGATTTTGTACATGTCGTACAGCTCGCCGGAAGAGGTCTTTTGCCCATGAAACTTTTTACCATACCAGCTGGCGATACCGCGCTGAATATACGGGGTGACGTTATCGGCAACCGGGGTATAGGTTTTCCCAAATACGACATAAGGCTTGTTGCCAGCGCGGGAAAAATCTTCTACCACCGGAATGGGATCGACCGTAAATTCCAGTCCTTCAGGTGGATTGTCACCAGGGCCGTCATCTTTGTAGTAACCGCCTTTGCCTGAATTTGCTTTCGGCAGCAGCGGTGCGCTGCCTGAAGGTTTGGAGCCTGCCGGGCGAGACGAAGACTCTGCAATAATGACCGATTGTTTCGGTGCGCTGCCACAGGCCGCCAGCAATACAGTTGCGGCGCAGACGAGTGGTAAACGCCATGGTCGGGGAGTTTTAAGATGTACTACAGCATCAGCCTTGAGGCCAGATCTGCTGTTGGTCTTTATATGTGTCCTGCTATCTGACTTGTTATGAATTTTGTTCTCAGAAATCAATTTTTTCATGTCTGCACCAGCTTTCTGTTTCGCTGCACACTCATCATAATTCCCAGTCCCATTCCCAGTGTTACCAGGGCTGTACCACCATAGCTCATGAAAGGCAAAGGCACGCCAACCACAGGCAAAATACCACTGACCATGCCCATATTCACGAAGGCATAGGTAAAGAATATCATGGTCACAGAACCTGCCATCAAACGCGAGAATAAGGTGGGGGCATTAGCAGCAATCATCAGGCAGCGGATAATCAACAGGAAATACAAGGTCACCAGCACCAGATTACCGATAAAACCAAATTCTTCGGAAAACACGGCAAAAATAAAATCTGTTGTCCGTTCAGGAATAAACTCCAGATGCGCCTGTGTTCCCTTCAACCAACCCTTGCCGCGCAAACCGCCGGAACCCACGGCAATCGTTGATTGAATAATGTGAAAACCCTTCCCGAGCGGATCACGGTTCGGGTCCAGCATGGTCAACACACGGTCACGCTGAAAGTCATGCAACATCGGCCAGACAACGGTAGGAATCACCACCAGTGCACTCACAATCAGCGATATCAGCAGCTTCCACGATAAGCCCGCCAGAAACACAACCGTAAATCCTGCGGCAACCACCAGCATCGCAGTTCCCAGATCAGGCTGTTTGGCGATCAGCCCGACCGGTACAGCCAGTATCACTGCTGCCACGATAAAATCCTTGAGCCGCAATGCGCCTTCCCGTTTTTGAAAGTACCAGGCCAGCATCAACGGTGTGGCAATCTTCATCATTTCTGAAGGTTGAATCGGCGTACCGACATTCAACCAGCGACGTGCGCCTTTTTTCACCATACCAAAAGCAGCGACCGCGATCAGCAAGGCGATACCGAAACTATAGATAGGAATAGCAAAGCGCATCAGGGTCTGCGGCGGAATGTTTGCGAACACCCACATGATGACAAACGACACCACGATATTGCGCAACTGATCTTCCACGCGGCCAGGGAAATCGATGCCGGCAGAATATAAGGTCACAATGCCACAGGACAATATCAAAAATATCAATATCGCCAGCGTCGCATCAAATACCATGATGTGAGAGCGTATCGATTGCCAGTACATGCCACGGTTCTGCATAACTAATCCTTGTTTCCCTGTGTCTGGCCACCCGGTTTCGGGCCGCCCTCCGCTTCGGCATCAGCCCGGACTTCTGATTCGGCGCGGTTCGCCAGCACATCGGATTTGACTGGCGGTGTCTTGTCTTTGTCTACCGGACGTTTGCCCAGCAAATAGTAATCCAGCGCTTTCCGGACGATAGGTGCGGCAGCCTCAGAGCCAAAACCGCCATTTTCAACAATGATTGCCAAGGCGATTTTGGGATTATCTGCCGGAGCAAAGGCAATGAACAGTGAATGGTCGCGCTGGCGTTCTGCGGTTTTCTTAGCATCGTATTTCTCGCCTTTTTTCAACCCCACCACCTGCGCCGTACCGGTTTTACCCCCTGCCAGGTAAGGCGCATCATGAAATACGCGATAGCCGGTACCACTGGCATCGGTCGTCACGCCAACCATCGCTTTTTTGATGATATCGATATTTTCCTGTTTCAGCGGAATACGGCCGCTTTCTTTTGCCACGGTCAATGCACGCTGACGGGTGAGCGGGTCCTCCGTCATTTTGACCAGATGCGGCTTCATGACGACGCCGTTGTTTGCCAGCGTAGCGATCGCATGCGCCATCTGTAAAGGAGTGAAGGTGTTGTATCCCTGTCCAATTCCCAGAGAAATCGTCTCACCGGCATACCATTTTTGCTGTGCCGGTTTACGATAGGCACTCCGTTTCCAGGTGGTCGATGGCAGCACGCCCTGTTTTTCATGTTCCAGATCGATACCGGTTTTTTGCCCAAAACCGAACGGCTTCATAAAATCATGAATCGCATCCACTCCCAGATCATTCGCCAGCATGTAGTAGTAAGGGTCACACGATGCAACAATCGAGCGGTACATATCGACCATGCCATGTCCGCCAGGCTTATCATCGTTAAAGCGGTGACCGCCAAACATAAAGAAACCCTGATCGGCGATGGCCTGTTGCGGCGTGCGTTTGCCCAGTTCCAGGGCAGCCAGCGCCATGTAAGGTTTATAGGTAGAACCTGGCGGATACGCACCTGATAAGGGGCGGTTCAGCAAAGGCCGGTCTTCTGATGTGTTGAGTTCAGTCCAGCTTTGCTGATCAATCCCTTCGACAAACAGATTCGGGTCGTAAGTCGGTTTAGAGACGAAAGCAAGCACGTCACCCGTGGCAGGCTCAATCGCCACCAACGCACCACGACGCTCGCCAAACGCTTCTTCGATCACTTTCTGCAATTCGATATCGACTGACAAAATCAGGTTTTTACCGGAAACAGGTGCGGTACGTGACAAGGTACGCACTGCGCGACCACCGGCCGATACTTCCACTTCTTCAAAACCGGTATTCCCATGCAAGATTTTTTCGTAACTTTTTTCCAGCCCTTCCTTGCCAATATAGTCGGTACCGTTATAGTTGGCGGCATCTTCCATGTCATCAATGATGTCGGCGTCTTTCGGGCTGATGCGGCCAATATAGCCAATCACATGCGAAGCGCTGTCGCCCTGAGGATACTGGCGGAACAAACGCGCCTGAATATCGACACCGGGAAAGCGGAAGCGCTGTGCCATGAAACGCGCCACTTCTTCATCCGTCAGACGCGTACGGATAGGCAAACTTTCAAAACTCTTGGAGTCTTCCAGTAATTTACGGAAACGCTTACGATGTTTGGGCTGAATATCAATCAGCGAGGCCAGCTCATCTATCAGTACATCCATATCCTGACGGATTTTGGAAGGCGTGATCTCTAATGTGTATGCGGAATAATTGCGGGCCAGAATGATGCCATTGCGGTCAAGTATCAGGCCACGATTCGGCACAACAGGAACAATGTCAATACGATTTTCGTCTGCCAGCAAGACATAGTCATCATGCTTGATGATTTGTAGCCAGACAAAGCGCGAAATTAAAGCAACAAAGCAGACGAACACAAACGCGCCGATAAACAGCAGGCGCATGCGGAAATGATGCAGTTCGCGTTCCGTGTTTTTGAGTTCATTCATGGTGTGTTTGGAAAACTGAGGGTAACAACTGTGAACGCAAATACCGCTCAGATTGGACGTGTATCATCTTTATCAACAGCACGCCGTTGGGGGGCAAGCAAAAGCAAGGTCACGAATGGCCACAGCAACGTCGTCACGAAGCTGACGGAAAAATAAGTCCAGCCGGGGAAATGCGCGTCCGGCGCCACCAGCAGGCGTACGGCGATCTGCACACATTGCACAAACAGGAATAAAGGAAAGACATGCAACGATTGTGTGACCGGATGAAACCACAACACACGACGATGTATGGTGATCGCGAAATACGATAACAACGTGTAAGCCAATGCGTTTTCGCCCAGATGAATCGCATCATGCACATCCATCAGCAAACCCATCGCAAACGCCACGCCAATACCAACTTTACGTGGCTGATGGATACTCCAGAATACCAGTACCAGCGCGACAAAATCAGGTACGGCAATCCAGTTTCCCCAAGGAAGGAAATTCAGGAAAAACGCCAGCATGAAACTCAGCGTGATGAACAGCGGATTGACCGGCAAAAGTATGTAATGTGGGCTGTTCATTTTGGCGCATCCTTAGGTGTTGCCAGCGCCGGTGGCGGCAATGATGGCGGTGATGCAGGTGCGGGCGCCGTTACAGACGAAGGGGCAGATACGGGCGCAGGTACCGGTGTGAGCGGGTTCACATGGGTGACTTCCATCTGCTTGCTGTCCGCGACCGGCAATGCAGAATCACGCGTTACTTTACGGTTCAGTTTTTCTTTCTTCGCGCGGATATCTTCGGTGTCGGGACGCGGCAGATTATCTGTCGACACCAGCAACACCAGCAACTGTTTGTTTTTGTCGATGCCAGCCGCAGGTACGCACAAGATATTTTCAAACGTATTGGATGTCTTGTTTTCTACCTGCATGACCTTGCCCACTGCCAGACCCGGCGGATAAACGCCATCAATGCCGGAAGTCACCAGTTGATCACCATTTTGGACGTCAGCGTTTGATGCCAAACGCATATCCAGATAACTGGACTGACCACGACCAAACACCACGCTGCGCAAGCCGCTACGGACAATCTGTACCGGGATTGCCTGATTTTTATCGGTCAGCAAAGTGACTTCAGCGGTCAGCGGAAACACCCGCGTAACCTGTCCGACCACTCCCTTATCATCAATCACAGGCTGACTCAGGGCGATGCCGTGCTTGATGCCACGGTCAATAATCACTTTACGGGTAGATGGATCACGGGCATCGTAAATAATTTCTGCCATGACAGATTTGACTGGTACACGTTCGCGCGCATCCAGCAATTTGCGTAAATGCTGATTCTCAGAGAGCAATTGCGCTGTCTGCTGCAAAGTATCGGCATTCTGGGTCTGCTGGCGCTTGATGCTGGCGTTTTCTTTTTCCAGCGACGTGATCGAGACAAAATAATCTGACATGTGTAGTACCGCATCGCGCGGTACCACCGCTAACATCTGTGCCGGATAAAGCACCGTTCCCAGCACCTGACGCACCAGCGTCAAGGATTTCAGCCGCGCATCGACGACCAGAAGGAAAATCGCCAGAACAGCAAAAAAAACCACTCTGGCACGGGCGGAGGCACCTTGCTTGAAGAGGGGTGGCGGACTGTATTCCATACGTTATCGACCAGATTCAAAACCAGTTGTTGGGACAAATAGCACAATAATACGTTCGGGCACGCTGCCTGGCTGCCGAACTGTCAGCAACATGGCGGACTAGTAACACTGTCAAGACGTCAAAGGCTCATGAGAGCTGATGAGAGGTATCCAGATCGCATCACCGTCATCCACCGTCACACCGCGACTGCATCAGCATTGCGAATACGGCATTACTATTGCGTAGCTTCACTCAAAAACAAAGAGCCGACAAGACAGCGCCGGCTCATGTGTTGGTCAGTGATAGTTGCAGAAGCCGTGTAAATTTCCATGTCTTCGCACTATCAGTGACCTTGTTCTTTATTCGTAGGAGAAAATCGAACCCAGTTTGTCCATGCGCTCCAGCGCCATGCCGGAACCACGCACCACGCAAGTCAGCGGGTCTTCTGCGACGATCACCGGGAGGCCGGTTTCTTCCATCAGCAAACGGTCCAGATCACGCAGCAAAGCGCCACCGCCGGTCAGCATCATGCCTTTTTCAGCAATATCGGCACCGAGTTCTGGCGGGGTCTGTTCCAGTGCATTTTTAACAGCAGAAACGATGTTGTTCAGCGGATCAGTCAGCGCTTCCAGAATTTCATTGCTGGAAATAGTGAAAGAACGTGGGATACCTTCGGACAGATTACGACCTTTGACTTCCATTTCCTTGACTTCGGAACCCGGGAAGGCAGAACCAATCGCTTTTTTGATTGCTTCAGCAGTTTGTTCACCGATCAGCATGCCGTAGTTACGGCGAATGTAGTTGACAATCGCTTCATCGAACTTATCACCACCAACGCGCACCGAGCCTTTATAGACCATACCACCCAGAGAAATGATACCGACTTCGGTCGTACCGCCACCGATATCGACCACCATGGAACCAGTCGCTTCCGATACTGGCAGACCGGCACCGATTGCAGCTGCCATTGGTTCTTCGATCAGATACACCTGAGAAGCACCGGCACCAAGTGCCGATTCACGGATCGCACGGCGCTCAACCTGGGTAGAACCGCAAGGAACGCAGATGATGATACGTGGGGAAGGCTTGAAGAATTTGGTGTCATGCACCATGCGGATGAACTGCTTGAGCATCTGCTCAGTTACGGTGAAGTCGGCGATCACGCCGTCTTTCATCGGACGGATGGCTTCGATATTGCCCGGTACTTTACCCAGCATCTGTTTTGCTTCTTTACCGACGGCCTGAATTGTCTTTTTACCGTTCGGGCCACCTTCTTGACGAATCGCCACAACGGAAGGCTCGTCCAGCACGATGCCCTGGCTACGGACGTAAATCAGCGTATTCGCCGTGCCCAGATCGATAGCAAGATCATTTGAAAAATAACTACGTAAGAAACCAAACATGTATTGTCCTGTATTTAACTTTATTGGTGCGCACAGCCTTGACGGATAAACCAGT
The DNA here is from genome assembly GCF_049339385.1 of Undibacterium sp. SXout7W. NCBI lineage: Bacteria > Pseudomonadati > Pseudomonadota > Betaproteobacteria > Burkholderiales > Oxalobacteraceae > Undibacterium > Undibacterium sp. SXout7W. The sequence goes on from NZ_JBMPPF010000014.1 coordinate 132,876, forward strand.
CGAACGCTGAGCAATTGAATTTTGCGAATGATGCGAATTTGGCCCGGCCTGCATGATCCCACACTGTGTGGCAGACTCTGTATTCTGCGAGTCACGGGGATTTAGCATGCCAATTAGGGCATTAACCCACCATTCTACCTTATAATCTCTTTAAATTTATTCGATAACAACACCTAAAAATGTGACATCGAATTTCGTATTTTTTGACACTTTTTTGCGCAGTCTTGCGCCCGCGAACCATGTCACTGACACTTACTGATGTAAAGCGTATTGCAAACCTGGCAAAACTCAATGTTTCCGAGGACGAGGCCAGTTCCACGCTGGATAAACTGAATGGTATTTTTTCTTTGGTTGAACAGCTCAAAGCCGTAGATACCACAGGTGTTGCGCCCCTGAGTCATCCGATCGCTGCACTGTTGCCCGAACTGGCTCTGCGACTGCGTGACGACGTTGTCACAGAAAGCAATCACCGCGAAGAATACCAACAGCCGGCACCGGCGACACAGGATGGCCTGTATCTTGTTCCTAAGGTCATTGAATAATTACCCGAACAATGACCAGAACAAGCAATGACTGATCATGCCGCAACCTGAGCTGTAAGAATGGTAGCGATGTACAGCAATCAATTATGGCCATAGGTTACGACTCTGAGTTACAAAAATAAGCGACGAAACCGTTATGCATACCAAAACACTTTCTCAATTATCTGCGCTGTTGCACAGCAAACAGATTTCTGCCACAGAGCTGGCACAGTTGTATCTGGATCGCATTGCAGCCAGTGACCTGAATGCTTTCCTGCATGTCGATCCGGCATTCACTTTGCAACAAGCGGCAGCTGCCGACGTACGTCTGGCCAGTGGCGACACTACGGCGCTGACCGGAATTCCTGTTGCGCACAAAGATATTTTCGTGACCCGCCATCTGCGCTCTACAGCAGGCTCACACATGCTGGAAAATTACGTCAGCCCATTCGATGCCACCGTCGTCAACAAACTGGCACAAGCAGGCATGGTGACGCTGGGGAAACTCAATTGTGATGAATTCGCCATGGGCTCATCAAATGAAAATTCCTATTTTGGTGCTGTCAAAAATCCGTGGGATACAAGTGCAGTACCCGGCGGCTCTTCCGGCGGTTCGGCGGCAGCGATTGCAGCACGCCTGGCTCCGGCCACGACTGCTACCGACACTGGCGGCTCGATACGTCAACCAGCATCTTTCTGCGGTGTGACCGGCATTAAACCAACGTATGGCAGCGTATCACGCTACGGCATGATTGCTTTTGCTTCCTCGCTGGATCAGGGTGGCCCTATTGCCCAAACAGCCGAAGACTGCGGTTTATTGCTGAATGCGATGGCCGGCTTTGATGAAAAGGATTCGACTTCGCTGGAACGTCAACCAGAAAACTTTAACCGTGATCTGAATCAATCACTGCAAGGATTAAGAATCGGTATCCCGCGCGAATTTTTCAGTGAAGGTCTGGCTGCCGATGTCGAACAGGCTGTGCGCAATGCGCTGGCTGAATATGAAAAACTCGGCGCAACTCTGGTCGATATTTCTTTGCCAAAAACAGAACTGTCCATCCCCGTCTACTACGTCATCGCTCCGGCAGAAGCTTCTTCCAATCTGAGCCGCTTTGACGGTGTACGCTATGGTCATCGTGCTGCGAATTATAAAGACCTGAATGACATGTATCGCCAATCGCGTACGGAAGGCTTTGGGGCAGAAGTCAAACGTCGCATCCTGGTTGGTGCGTATGTGTTATCGCATGGCTACTACGATGCCTATTATCTGCAGGCACAACGGATACGCCGCCTGATTGCTCAGGATTTTGCAGCTGCATTTGAGCAATGCGACGTCATCATGGGTCCCGTTGCCCCGACTGTGGCATGGGATCTCGGTGCCAAGGCAGATGATCCGGTAGCGAACTACCTGGCAGATATTTTTACCTTATCGACCAGTCTTGCCGGCTTACCTGGCATGTCTATCCCTTGCGGTTTCGGACAGGGAGAGAAAAATGCAAAACGTCCGGTGGGCTTGCAGCTGATCGGCAACTACTTTGAAGAAGCACGCCTGTTAAATGTGGCGCATCAGTTCCAGCAGGTAACAGACTGGCACACTCGTGCTCCCGTATGAACAAATCCATCTTTCGGTCGATAGCCTTGTTACTCTGTGCATTCACTAGTGCACTGAGTAACACCATGGCATACGCACAAACGCTGGATGCGCAGTGGCAATGCACACAAACCCGACAGGAAGATGGTGATGGTGAGCGTCTGATTTTTGCGGATCAGGCTCGGATACAACTCAATGGAACAAAGATCAATGCGTTTCAGTGGGAGTCATCGCAATTCCGCACCAGTCACGGGCATGAATGCAGTATCGATACAGAGGATGGATTACAAGCCGAAGTAACAGAAAAAGGCTGGCGACTGACATTAACCGATGCGGTCACCGCTCGCAAAAAGCGGGGCTACGATTTTGACCGTGGTTATCAGTGCAGCATCCGTCTGGAACGCGAAGGTGATGTGTTACATGTCAAACCGACCTGCCCTGCTCTATGCGGCTCAAGAATGAATTTTTCTGCGTTGAGTGTGGAATTAAAAACAGGTCAGTGTCGTTATGATGAATAAATAACGATTAAGTAGCGATTAAGTAACGAATAAGTAAGCAGACCAGACTGCAGAAAACAGTCAACAATCACGCGACAAATAACATAATCAATATGGTGATCATTCCGCGCTAAAAAACGTCAACGCCAGTGTTCAATGATTCAATTCAACAATGGCGACATTCAACGTTTTCATCAGCAGCGCTGAACGTCAGCATACGACAAAACAAGGAACTATTATGCAATGGGAAGTCGTTATCGGTTTTGAGACCCACGCACAACTTAAAACCAATTCAAAAATTTTTAGCGGATCCTCGATTCAGTTTGGTGCCGAACCAAATACTCAGGCCAGTCCGGTAGATCTGGCGCTGCCCGGCGTGCTGCCTGTCATGAATAAAGGTGCGGTAGAAAAAGCCATCCAGTTTGGTCTGGCTGTCGGCGCGACCATTTCGCCAGAATCGATTTTTGCACGCAAAAATTACTTCTACCCTGATCTGCCAAAAGGTTATCAGATCAGCCAATTTGAAATTCCCGTGGTTCAAGGTGGACATGTATCGTGCGTCGTGGAAAAAGACGGCAAATCTGAAATCAAGGTCATCGAACTGACGCGCGCTCATCTGGAAGAAGACGCGGGCAAATCCCTGCATGAAGACTATCAAGGCATGACTGGCATTGATCTGAACCGTGCCGGCACCCCTTTGCTGGAAATCGTGACAGAACCCGTCATGCGTAGCGCCGCCGAAGCGGTTGCCTATGCCAAAGCCCTGCATTCACTGGTCATGTGGCTCGACATCTGCGATGGCAATATGCAAGAAGGCTCATTCCGTTGCGATGCGAACGTCTCTGTGCGTCCTGTCGGGCAAACAGAGTTTGGTACACGCTGTGAAATCAAGAATCTGAACTCTTTCCGCTTTCTGGAAGAAGCCATCAATATTGAAGTCCGCCGCCAGATTGAACTGATCGAAGACGGTGGTACTGTCGTGCAGGAAACCCGTCTGTATGATCCGGATCGCAAAGAAACACGCTCCATGCGCAGCAAAGAAGATGCCATGGATTATCGTTATTTTCCAGACCCGGATTTGCCACCACTGAAAATCAGCAATGAATGGGTGGAACAGGTACGCAGTACGATGCCAGAGTTGCCAAGCGCCATGCGTCAACGCTTCATTGAGCAATACGCCTTACCAGAATACGATGCGACCATACTGACGCAATCAAAAGGCATCGCCACTTATTTTGAAGCCATCGTCACCGCAGCAGGCGTTGCGCAAGCAAAACCCGCCGCGAATCTGATGATGGGTGATGTCGCATCGACGCTCAATCGCGAAGGCATGGATATCAGCGCGATTCCCGTGACCGCGACGCAACTGTCGGTCTTATTACAAAGAATCACGGACGGTACAATTTCCAATAAGATCGCCAAAGAAGTGTTTGCCGCCATGTGGCAAGCACCTTCGGCCGATACACAGCTTGCCGATCAGATCATTGAGTCAAAAGGCCTGAAACAGATTTCTGATGTTGGCGCATTGGAAAAAATCATTGACGAAGTCATGGCAGCGAATCAGCAATCCGTTGACGAATATCGTGCAGGCAAAGAAAAGGCGTTTAATTCGCTGGTAGGACAAGCGATGAAAGCGACAAAAGGAAAAGGCAATCCGGCTCAGGTGAATGAACTGCTGAAGAAAAAACTGGCAGGCTGATCAATACAGCTCCCCCACGAAAAACGGCACAACCATTTGGTTGTGCCGTTTTTTATTGTGCTGAGATTGTGCTGACAGCGCATTGAAACCAGATGGGATGAAAGGATATGAGATAAGACGTAACCGCCCGGCGAACTCATGTTGACCGAACGACTTTATCGTGGTGAGAATTATTGTACGGTGGCCCAGCGATGCGGGAGCAGTTGGCTAATTTGACTAAACGGTTGTAGCGGCAGCCGTTCCAGA
>NZ_JBMPPF010000015.1:0-111726 GCF_049339385.1 Undibacterium sp. SXout7W
CGTCGGCGCCTTGGCACGGGAGGAACTGCATTCAGATTCATAATGTACATGTACCCAGTTATTACGTGGACACTATGTTCTATAAATCCGGAGCGCGGTTCAAGACGACTTTACCGGGTGCTTACGAAAGTCGCGCAGATCTCGGTATCGATCTGGTCTTAACAGACTTTGCCGCCTTCTCTGATCCTGCGTTAGAGAAGATGGAAGCGCAGCAGTATTACCGGGATCTGGAACCGCGTCTGGCGATCGCGCAGCGTGCAAACAAGTCAAGGCAGGTCAGAAAGATTCACGCCAGGATCGTGAACAGGCGAAAGGATCATCATCATCAATTAAGCACCCGGCTGGTCAAACAGTATGGTGCGATCTTCGTTGGCAACGTGAATGCGTCCGGCTTAGAAAAAACGAGTATGGCCAAGTCCGTACTCGATGCTGGCTGGTCGCAGTTCAGAACCATGCTGTCTTATAAATGTGATGATGCAGGCGTGTGGTTTGAAGAGGTCAATGAAGCGTATTCCACCCAGGACTGTTCTGTGTGCCTGGCACGCAGCGGGTCGAAAGGACTGAAAGATCTTGGAATAAGAGAATGGACTTCTCCGCAGTGCGGGACGACACATGATCGTGATCGCAATGCAGCAAACAATATTCTCCAGTGTCTGCGATGACTTTGAATCGGAACTGGTAGTGTTCGACGGTGAGGACGATCACGTTCACCTGTTGGGGAACTATCCGCCTAAAGTGGCAGTGTCAAAGCTTGTGAATAGTCTTAAGAGAATATCAAGCTTGATGATTCGAAAGAAAAAATATCCGAGCATTCAAAAGAAATTATGGGGCGGTGCTTTGTGGTCGCCCAGCTACTTCGCTGGAAGCTGTGGCGGTGCGCCTATTGCTGTAATTCGCAAGTACATCGAGCAACAATAGACGCCGCACTAAATCGAAAGTCCAAGGCAAGGAAGGCTCCGCCTTCCGCGCTTACATTCCCGCCCTGAACGACGAGGGTTCACGCGCAAATCCGATAAATTACTCAATCCGCTTTTCAATGGTGATCTGATCTATTTCGACGCGACGATTTGGTTCCAGACAGTCAATTAGTTTAGACCGAGATTTTTCCGTGCATTGAACAATCGGGTTGTTTTCGCCTTTGCCGAAGACACTCATTCTGTTTGCACTAACTCCTTTTCCTTCTAGATAATTTTTGACGGCCGATGCGCGTTGTTCTGACAATTTTTGATTGTACTTCTTACTACCGATTCTATCGGTGTATCCGGTAATGACGATATTATTAATTTGAATATTTGCATTTAAGGCATTTGCAATTTCATCTAATTTTCTTTGTTCTGGTGGCAATGTATAGCTATCGAAACCAAATAATTCGGTCGCTGATAACGTTATTTTTTCAAAGCGAGCTGGAGGAGGTGGGGGCGGTGTGGTGATTGAGTTACTTGCGATAACATTTACGGGGGCTTCATATGATTTTGTCACAGGTGTTGCCCGGGTTGGCGTTTTCTCAAAGGAATAATTCAATGCAACAGATAGGAAGTTATTGCTTGCCTGCTGGAAGCCAAAGCCGTCACCACGTAAGTATCCGTGAACTTTGCGCCAGTCAGCTTGAAGGCTGAACTGGTCGTTTAATACGTATTGAAGACCGATTCCTAAGTTGACATTTGGCGAGTATCTGTCTGCTTTTCCCAAAGAAGAATTCATTCTATCTCGTTCCACTCCGGCACCGAAAACGATAAATGGTCTGATATTACTGCGGCTGAACAAATAGAGCCCATCGATGCTGTAGGCATTTTGATAGAACCGTTGATAGCTATTTTTGCTTTGCGTATATGTTGTACCGATTTGCAAATCAAATTGTTCGGAGAGAGGCTTACCCAGTCTTAGACCTGCGCCATAGGACGTTGATCCTGGTCCAAATCCGTCATCAATGTCGGCTGCATGAAGACTGGGAGCAAGGTACCATGAAGGATTATAATCATCGGCCATGACAGATGTTGCCATGACTGTAGCACTCACGGTTAACAAGCTAGCGATAATCGATTTAATTTTTTTTTGCGTGTTCATGGTATTTTCCAATGTAAAGAAAGAGTGAGATAGTCGGGAAAATAAAAATATTGATCAGGGACAATCATCAATTTTTAATGAATATTTTTATCTATCTCTTAAAAATATTGATGCCACGATATGTTGGTAAATATCGTGGCATTTCATATCGATGTTTTCGGCGAATAAGTTCTTAGGTTTTTTTTAGTGTCACCTGACGAAAGTAAGCGCTTGATGTAAGCATATTTTTTTGTGTCTTGAAGATCGGTTCGTTACCATACATAGATGTAAAAATGAAACATGGTTATTACGTTAATCTTTTTTCTTCATTTCATGTCCGACCACGCCACCTACGACGGCACCTCCAACGGTTCCAACGCCGCTGCCACCAGTTAAAATTGCACCTGCAACGGCACCTGCACCAGCTCCTACTGCTGTGTTTTTATCGCGTGTTGACATTTCAGCGCATGCACTTAGACCACTAAAGAAGACAGCGATAACAATGTAGGACATAACTATTTTTATGTAGCTCATAGAAAACTCCTTGAATGAATAAATCTCAAAGCCAGATGGTGATATGTATAACTGGCCATATCCTTTGCTCTTGGAAGACGCAACGAGAGTTGAGCGTTTTCTCGCATAAAAACGACGGCACTACTTGGTTATGTGAGTAGAATTTTGTATTGATATGAAAATGATGATACTTTATCGCTTAATTTTAGAGATTTTGGTACCTTCAATACTGATACTGGCCATCAATCCTTGTTGATCAAAAATGAAAGCATAGGCATCTTCTTTTAGACTTGAGGTGGAAAGATTTTTTGCTGCACCTTCATTCATGAAAACGACTGTTGGGCCAATTCCTACTTCCCATCCTCTTACCTCACGTAAGCTGCGCTCGACATTTTCACTCATTAAAAATACGACATAGCCATACGACTGAGCACCAGCTTGCCAGCCCCACGAAGCAGAAACGGCATTAAAATATTCGTTCATTTTCCCGTCTTTAAGCAATACGCCTTCTCCATAGCTTCCTCCAAAGACCAAGCCGGCTTTAATGATTTTTGGAAACACTAATATAGATTTAGCTTTCCTGGAAATTTCTTCTGCGATCGGGTTGACTTTATATAGTATTTTTAATGCTTCCTGTGCCTCCAAATTGAGATCAGCAGCCGTAGCCGCACATGCTTGACTCATTGCACCAGCGAAAAAAATGCTGACGAATATCAATGTCGCTAATTTATAAAAATTATTTAAATGGATCATCATGACGCGTTGCCTCTTAACGTTATGAAAAAGACGGATTGTTCAGAGATTTCTCTTAATGAGAGACCTCTAAACAATGGCAAGATCAATTATTTTGAAGACGACTTACATGCGTCTGAGGTATTTTTTGTCGCCTTATTACAGCATTTCATCGCATTTTCTGAGCTTTCTTTTGCGTCTGAAATTTTATTTTTTGTATGAAACTCTGCTGCATCCAGATGATGTGAAGCAGCTGCGGAATGATCGCTCGCTGCCTGTTGGTGTAAATTGACTGCTTCGGTATTGGTCGTCATGATTTATTCCTATATCGTAAAAATACTATGTCTGAAAATACAGAACTGAATGTCGATCACCTTGATCGGCACAGACAATAGATTAGGTATAAATTATGCATATTTCGGTACGTTATCCCACGCAACTCTGCATCAATTTACCATTGATATTTATATAAATTATCTCAATAAAGTATGGCGCCATACGCACTACTTGCCTTTACCAGACGTGTATCGGGCTTATGTGATGAGCAGTCCTAACACCATTAGGGTAGTTTTACGTAAATTCTGATGATTCTTTTTTCCGCCCAAACACGACGTTGACATGGTGTGTCTGGTGATCATCCAGTAAGGGAATCATCAGATTTTCTGACAATATATTATCTATATGTACACTGGTATTTACCCCTGATACTGCTGTAACGTTGATCAGATAGTCAGTGTCGTGATAGCGATAGCGTATCTGAAAATCACCCCATGTCTGTGGCATACAGGGCGCTATGCTGAGTTGTTTGTTATTGATTTTCAAGCCTAACAATGATTCGATGATGAAGGTATACATCCAGCCCGCAGAGCCCGTATACCATGTCCATCCGCCTCTTCCTATGTGTGGCTCTACGCCATAAACATCTCCAGCAATCACATATGGCTCTACTTTATAGCGCGTAATTTTTTCTTTTGAGTTACCGTGGTTAATGGGGTTAATAATGTCAAATACTTCCCAGGCACGGCTGATACTACCCATCTTGGCGAAAGCCATTCCTGCCCATATAGCAGCGTGTGTGTATTGACCGCCATTTTCGCGTACACCAGGAACATAACCGCGAATATATCCAGGGTTCTGGGTGGACTTATCGAAAGGAGGATCTAGAAGTTGAATAATGCCTCGATCACTTTTAACTAGCCGTTGATAGAGGGAATTCATTGCTTTATTCGCGTGCGTGGTTTCGCCAGCTCCGGATAGAATTGACCAGCTTTGTGAAATTGAATCAATTTGACATTCACTATTGTTTGCCGATCCCAGTGGCGTGCCATCATCAAAAAATGCGCGTCTGTACCAATCTCCATCCCATCCTTCGGTATCAAGGTATAAAGCAATGCGCTTTGCCTGTTCTTTACAATGAGTAGAATAAAGATAATCGTTTTGATATTCGGATATTGTTGAGAATTGCGTCAAAACGTCATATAGGAAAAAACCGAGCCAGACACTTTCGCCTTTTCCAAGGTGACCGACTTTGTCCATTCCATCATTCCAATCGCAGGAACCCATCAGAGGTAACCCATGCGTGCCAAATCGCAAGCTATGATCTATTGCCTGTGTGCAATGCATGTAAAGGTTTGCTGAGTGTGATGAACGTATTGGCAAATCATAATAAGAGTCTTCATCTGGATTAACATCACGCCCCTCAATAAATGGGATGTTTTCATCCAGAATACTCTTGTCGCCGGTACTAGTGATATAGCGTGCAACAGCGAGCGGTAGCCATAAATAGTCATCTGAACAATGTGTTCGAACACCACGTTGGGTTGGTGGGTGCCACCAATGTTGTACATCTCCCTTTGTGAACTGGTGCGCGGCACATAATATAATTTGTTCTCTCGCCAAGTGGTGTGCTGTGTGTGACAGAGCCATCGTATCTTGCAACTGATCTCTGAAACCAAATGCTCCACCGGATTGATAGTAGCCACTTCTCGCCCATAGACGGCAAGCAATGGTTTGATAAAGTAACCAGCCATTCGTCAGTATGTTTAAACTAAGGTCTGGTGTTTCAACTTGTACGACACTCAGTGTTTTTTTCCAAAATTGACGTACATCATCTAAGCTTTTTTGGGTAACTTCTGGTTGTCGGTGATGCTGAATGAGCTGATCAATATTGCCTGATTTGTGATCTGCCATACCTAGTATGAAGATGATTTCACGATGTTGCCCTGGGTTCAGGTCAAATGGTACTTGCAATGCGGCACAAGGATCGAATCCTGCCCCTAACTTGCCTGAGAGTTGACTTCTGCTCATTGCTGCTGGTGCTCGCAAGCTACCGTTTCGACCAATAAATTCAGATCGATCCGCAGTCACCGAACAAGCTGAATTATTGACAGAAAAAAAGGCAATACGGCCAGGAAAGTCCGTGTTATAAGGATTTCTTGCACAAATTCCGCTGTTATCGATGGTGAGTGCGGTGACGATATGCATCGCTGACTTGCTTCGTAAGTCTCCTAATACCCATTCAATGTAGCCTGTTACTGACAGGCGGCGAGCTTGGTCAGAATGATTTTCTAAACGTATCACTGTGTATTTGATAGCGGCGTCCTGTGCCACAAAAACAGATAGGTCAGAATATATTCCGTCCTCTGTATGTGTAAATGTGCTGTAACCAAACCCATGGCGGATCTGATAGTCTCCTTTCCCACAACAGGGCAGGGGTGTCGGTGACCAGAATTTCCCTGTTTCTTCATCACGAATATAATATGCTTCACCACTACTGTCCGATACTGGGTCGTTATGCCACGGTGATAGGCGAAATTCATGTGCATTTTCTGACCACGTATATGACTGACCACTCTCAGAGATAATAGTGCCAAAGTTTGGATTGGCTAAAACGTTGATCCAGGGCGCCGGTGTTTTGTGGTGTGCATTTACTGTGATCAAATACTCTTGCCCGTCCTCAGAAAATCCTCCAATACCGTTACTGAACAGACGTGATTGCTCCGGGCTAGTCGGTGTTTCCTGAGACTCGCTGCTATAGCTATATTTATTTTTGACTGGCACCAAATTGGTAACACGGACATCGGCCAGATCTCGTCTGTTTAATTGTTCAAGCAAAGTACCTCGTTGGTCATTGAGTATCACTCGTGCCACTGATTGAAAAAGGATACGATCTTCGTTCGATATCTGATCAATAGACCGAACATAAATGCCCCCAGGTTTTTCTAGTGCATGCGATCTTGTGACTGACGAAATCAATCCGAGAATTTGATCTTGTAGTATTTGGCGATAATTGGCATGATCTTCGTTCCAGATAACAAGATCGACGGCAAGTCCCCGAGACTGCCAGTAAGCGTGAGCCTGTATTAACTGCCTTACCAATTCAATATGTTCCTGATTACTGATATGTAAAAGAACTATTGGTAAGTCCCCGGAAATGGCATAGCTCCATAAAGCTGATTGCCCCCGATAGTTTTGCGCCAGAATATCTTGGTTTGCTCTCAACAGAGGATTGAGATAAATCACGGAATTGGCAAGGCGCGCATACAGTTGTGCATCCTTTTCACTAATATTCAATTGGCGCAAAACGACCTGACTGTGTGTCCATGAGAGCTCAACGACTCGTTCGGCCAAGTGTTGATCTTTATATTTTTCAATCAGGTTGAGACACATATCGCGCGTATCTGCGATTCCTGAGACTAAATCAATCGTGGCAGATTGTTCTGGATTTAGCGTGATCTGATATCTGATTGCGACAATGGGGTCAAGAACAGATCCTTCGCTACCTGAGAGCGGTCCTGCTTGCAGCATGGCATCAGGTGCTGCAGTCGTATTGCATCTTCCAATAAATTTTAAGCGATCTGTTTCGTAGGAAATCTGATCAGCTTGTACACCGTGAAGGGCTATCAGATGAAACATGGTGGGAACGTTTTCATTGATTGATCGAGGGCGTCGTGCACATAGGATGGCACTTTGCTCCCGTAATATTTCAGTTTGGACAAACAATTTACTGAAGGCCGGATGGGCGTTATCTGCTGCCGGCAATGCAAGAACAACTTCTGCATAGCTGGTAAATTCGATGGTCCTGCGTCTGCGAGACCGATTAAGTATGCGGGTACGTCTCAGCTCTATATCGTCTTCTGGCGAAACAACAATTTCTGTGTGTAAATCTATATTATTATCACTACGGCGAAACTCCGCTCTGCCTTCTGAAAAAATGACTTCATATTGAGCCGCACTGACTTGACTGGGTTGAAATGCAGTGGACCAAAAGCGCCCTGTTTCAATATCACGGACATAACAAAAACTGCCCCAATTATCCCTTGTACTATCTTCATTCCAGCGAGTAATCGCAATATCGTTCCAGCGACTATAACTCCCCCCAGAACTGGTGACCATGACATGGTAGCGTCCATTCGACAGTAGCTGAACTTCCGGCGTGCGTGAATTAGTTTGGGAAAGTATACGTAATGGCGTAATTAGGTCATTAGTACTGCTGCGTATATCTGCTAATTCTGTAGTGTTCGCATAATTTGCTGTGACTTGGGGGACACGCTCATGGAGTAATGGAATTGTTGCTTTAAAAAGTGGATCAGATTCGAAGCGTTTTTGTAGCGGGCGGTCTAATAAAAGATATCCTAAGGACAATAATCCCATTCCTTGATGGTGACTCATAAATGAGGAAATCAGTTCAAAATGCTGTCCTCGTGGCAGACGGGAGGGGGTGTAGTCAATTGCTTCAAAAAAACCAAACTCTCCCGCAAAGCCAGACGCAGATAGTAACTGAAGATTTTCGCAAGCTTGTTCAGGTGCGATCATTAATGCCATCATTGATGCATAAGGTGCGATCACCAAGTCATCTCCCAAGCCCCGTTTAAAGCCAAGACCAGGTACACCAAATGCACGGTATTGATAATTTAAGTTGGTATCAAATGCGTTGTAGCCAGACTCGGATATTCCCCAGGGAACGCTACGTTGCTGACCGTATTGTATCTGTCTCATGACCGCTGAATGATATGTCTGCTGCAACAAGGTATGTTGATATGTTGGCATAATTAATAATGGCATCAGATACTCGAACATGGAGCCACTCCATGACAGAAGTATTGGCTCTCCCCCGGCAATGGTCAGTTGACGACCTAATGCAAACCAACTTTCCTGAGGTAACTGCCCTTGTGCAATGCCGACAAAGGTTGCCAGCCTTGCTTCTGAAGCCAGTAAATCATAGCGACTAGGATCGCAACGTCGATCATTAATGTTGTACCCGATAGCGAGTAAATGAGTTGTTGAGTCATAGAGAAAGTCATATTGAATATCTGAAAAATTGATTGCTTGCTTCGCCAGATGTTCAATCTCTTTTATTCGAGAATTTGCTCTGATGATTGTCTCTTGGATGAGTGAAGTTCTGGCGAGAATATCGTCGCCATTTTTGTCATACTGGGTGACTGATAAGCTATCGTTGAACTGCCAGGAGGGTGAGCTATTTAGTACGCTTAATTGTCGCAGAGTTGGTATTTGTGCCGCATCCGGCAAAATAATCAGAATGCTTGCAATATGGTCAGAAGTAATCCACGGAATCATATAGCTGATTTCTGCTATTTGTTGGCTGCATTGATTTGTTAGTGCGGTGAGCCATACAGCGGGAGTCGCGCCTGTTGTTGACGTTATTGTCCCCACTTCTAATTGTTCCAGAAGGTAGGATACTTTCTTAATACTGGTATATATCGCAGTGAGTGAAGTTGGCGCTGTATGGCATAGATAATCCAGTTCATATTCAATCACTAGTAAATCTGCTGGAACACTCCCTTTCATCGAATCTTGCAATAGATAATAAGTGTCGCGCAATCCCTGGAACAGGCGCGGATGAATGATGGGAGAATCAATCAGTTCAAGAAGTGCCGGTCGTAGAGTTAATAAGTGTCCTGAGAGATTGCCACTATCAACAGTCGATACATACATAGGCTGAAGTGGTGTCAGGGTGAGCGTGTCATACCAATTGAAAAAGTGTCCTTGATGACGATCCATTATTAAGAGACTTTTAAACGTGTTATCAGTGCGCATGATGAGCTGACTGGCGCATAGATAGCCAAAATCATAGGCAATCACATTCGCTAATAAAGACAAACCTATATTGGTAGGTGATGTACGATGGGCGATGACAGCAGTAGGCCGTTGTTGAATATTATCTGGTGGTAACCAATTGTCTTTGGGTCCGACATACGTTTCGAAAAAATGCCAGGTTTTTCTCGCCAGCAGATGTAAAAACTGATTTTGTTCAGTTGACAGTTGTTTTGTCTGGCGTACTCTGGGCAAACTTATCCAATAGGCGACGAATGGAGAGGCGAACCAGCTTAACAAAAAGAGAAACGATGCTTGAATACTGACGGGTTCTACTTTCACCATAGCAATAAGCGTTATTACTGCAAAGAAAGGTGCCACCCACATTTTTCGCACTGCCCACAAAAAAGAATTGTGAGTATTTTTTTTCTCTACATTGGATGGGTTCCACTCAAGCAGATGTTCATGCGAAATCCAGACTCTCCATTGGGTGCGTAGTATGGCATCACAATATACCCAGGCTTCAAAGGGCAGAAAGCTGATGCTGAGTATTGTCTGTAGTAGATGAAATTTTGCTGCCAACAATAGAATTGCAATGTGCTGTCGGAAAAGCAGATCTTTGGGTTTGTTAAACAGGTTGATTGAAAATGAAAAAAGAGAAGGTAGTAACAGTAGCGCCAGGACTGACGAAGACCAGAACCAAGCATGTCGCTCTGGTGATAAACCAAACCAGCCTATCATAAGAAGTACGATGAATGCTGGTGGAACAATGCTGCGACGGAGATTGTCAAATAATTTCCAACGCGATAGTCCAGACAGGGGATTGGAATAATGGATCGATTTTCCAGTGGACTCGCAAGCCATACCGGGTACCCGTGGGAGTAACCAGGATGCGATTTGCCAGTCTCCTCTGATCCAACGATGTCTCCTTTGCATATCGCTCAGATAGCTGGACGGATATTGTTCAATTAAGGGAACATCGCTTAATAGGCCTGATCGCGCGTAGCATCCCTCTAATAGATCGTGACTTAAAATTCGATTCTCAGGCATTTGTGACTTTAATGCTTTTTCGAAAATGTCAACGTCGTAGATGCCTTTGCCAATAAAAGAGCCTTCGCTAAAAATATCTTGATATACGTCTGATACGCTTCGTGTATATGGATCAATGCCTGTATCTCCACCGTATAACAATTCATAGCGAGAGGCATTCGAAGAAGGTATTCCAACCGTTACTCGTGGTTGCAAGATACCATAGCCTTCTGTTACACGACATAATTGCGAATCAAAATTTGGTCGATTGAGTACATGTGCCATTGTCGCGATGAACAGTGTTGCCGCATCCCGTGGCAATTCTGTATCCGTATCAAGAGTAATGACATATTTGATGTCTCCTAAGCCCTCAGTATTACCAACGGTCAAAGAAAATGCGGATTCTCCTTTGCCACGCAAATAGCTATTCAAGCTGCTTAATTTTCCTCGTTTTCTCTCGAAGGACATCCATACTTTTTCTTGCGCATTCCAAATGCGCGGTCTGTGTAGCAAAAGAAAATGTGCTCCGACAAGTCGGGGATATTTTTGATTTAAAGCGTCCACATTTGCTTTTGCCCGCTCTAATAAAGAGATATCCTCCGGAAGGATTTCTTGGGCAGCATCTGCAAAATCGCTGAGTATGCAAAATCGAAGTTGATCATCGCGATTGGCAAGAAAGCGTACTTCCATTGCTTCCGTCAGCTCGTTGATGTTTTCATTACTAAATAAAATTGTTGGTACAACAATCAGACTGCAGCAGTCTGGCGGTATCCCTTTAGAAAAATCCATTCGTGGTAATGGACTTGGAACAACAATCAGCGTTACTACCCAATTGATCATTGCAAGTGAGAACTGAGTGCAGACGAAAAAAACTGCAATGGATAGTAGTAGCGTCAGATAAATATTCTGATGCTCAGCGACAGATGTGTATAAAAGAAGACTACTGGTAAGAACACTCAATGTAAAAATTGCAGCAATGTACACTTGAAAAGCCTTACTGCTGGTGATGCGGCAGATTCTCTCCCACAAATGAAGATGAGTGCTTGCAGATTGCTCTAGCTGTGGCAATCCTTTATCAATCAGGAAATACCCCAAATGGGCTCGGCGATGGTGTTTTCCATTCTGTGTTACGGCATTTGAAGCCAATTGCATTGCATTTTTTGCTACATTACACTCAGAAAGTGGACTGCTTTTAGCAATTTTTTCAATAACATGCCGATATCTGTCCCGGGTGGCAAAATCCATGCGTGGATAAACCGATGAGGGATCTTGCAGTAAAATTTGCTCGACAGCGCTCATACTTTCGACAAACTCGCGCCAATCCATGGTGGTCAGCAAACGTAAGCTACCGATGCTATTGCTAATAGAAATTTGATCTGCCGCTTGTTTTTGTGATTCCTGGTGTACTAATTTTTCTATCGTATGCCCAGTTTCAGCCAATCGTTGTGAAAGCCAGTTGAGTGGCAATGTTAATGTAGGTGCTTGTCCTTGCAGTCTTCTAACTAATTCCGCGACAAACGAACTATCTAAAGGCGGATGCGAGCGGGACATATCCGCCACTAGCAGAATCAAATTGCTAGGATCTTTTTCAGCAGTGCTGATCATGGCGTCTGCCCATACTATCGCCAATTTCCGGTTTTCCTGGGTTGTCGCAAGACGTGTTGCAACACGCCTTAGATTTTCTATCAATGCGAGCCGTAACATAATCGGAATCGCCCAGAGTTCTCCAAGCTTGAGAGTCGATATCAATTGATATGCACTGATAAAACGGCGTAAATTTTCAGGATCAACCCGTCCATCTCCATGAGATATGGTTTCTAACGCAATGTCATAAACTCTTGGCCTGCCGATCGTGCTTCCTCGCAGGAGACGTGGTAATTCTTTGCTGTAATTTTTTGGCAGATGATGTTTAGCGGTACGTATTTGATCTTCAATCAGATAAAAATTATCCAATAGCCATGCAGCAGCAGGTGTCACTTGAAAACCGGATTTGATAGCATCCGTCAGCATGCTACATGTATTGATAATCACGTCTTCGTTATCTGATAAGCGGGACAACAATTGATCTGCATGAAACGCGACACTTAATTGATGGCTATTTGCCAGAATTTTTCCATGTTGCTCCATCTGTAGCGCACTGAAGAGCTCCGCTCTGAGAGGCGATTCCACAATAGTTCTCGAATGACGTGATTGAATCCATAAGCGTTTACCAAACCATGTCGCACGTAAGGCATGGAACGTGTTTGATAGAAATTGGGGGACGATTTTCAAGTGGCACACTTCTTTCTGATTCTGGTCACATGGCGCGACTTACACAGCAATCGCTCCGTTCATTGACAAAACGAAGTTACTCATGAAGGTGTGAATGTGTTACTTCAGAGAGGGGTCGTTGTAGCTTCTTGATCATATGGCAATGCTGATGATCCGTAGGTACGTTAGCGAACATAGGTCGTTGAAACTTTTTGCACTATCTTGCGGAATCGTGCGGAATCGTACGGAAAGAAAATCGAAATAGGCTTACAAAGACAGTAAGGAACCTAAACAATTTTCTGGAGAAACAAATGAGCAAAGAAAAATATGTATTTTTGACAGGGGCTATGAAAGGCCTACTTTTTATGATGGCCAGCTTGATTGTTGGCTGTAGTAGTTTGAAAACGCCAGCGACAGCGGATGTTGCTGTATCAAAGGCGGCAATTGATAGCGCGGCCTCAGAAGGAGGAGGGGAGTTTGCTCCAGCAGAAATGCGGTCTGCCAGAGAAAAATTAGCAAAAGCGAATAATGCAATGGGCGCTAAGGATTATCAAATTGCCTCTGATCTTGCTATGCAGGCGCAGGCTGATGCCAGATTAGCGCAGAGTAAAGCGAACTCGGCGAAGGCACAGAAAGCCGCAGCCGTTTTACAAGAGGATATTCGTGTACTTCAGGATGAGTTGAATCGCGCAAATCTGAGTAAATGAATGTTCAATCTATGTGCAATCCATCATCAATGAAAGAATCATCATGAGCAAAATAACGGTTCTCCCTGGAGTTCTATTCGCCATGTCAATACTGGCTGCGTGTAGTACCGCACCTAAAACAACGTCTCTGTTGGAAAGTACCAGACAAAATTTTCAAGCAGCGAAGAATAATGCAAATCTGATGCAGCTTGCCCCGCTGGAAATGCGTCAGGCGAGCGACGCGATGTCGAAGGCCAATGAGGCAGCAAGCAATAATGAAAGTGCAGAGAATATTAATAATCTTGCTTACCTGGCTAAGCAGAAAATCGATTTGGCGCAAGAGTTCACTAAGCAGAAAATAGCCGAAGAAAGTATATCGACATCAGCAAAAGAGCGTGATGACATCAGGCTCCGGCAGCGAACGCAAGAAGCAGATAGAGCAAATAGCCGGGCACAACAAGCTGAAATCTCAACACAGGTGGCGCAAAGTAATAATCAGGATGCACAACAGAAAGTCGTGTTGCTTTCAAGTGAACTTGCGGAACTAAAGGCAAAAAATACTGAAAGGGGAATCGTGATTACGTTAGGAGACCTTTTATTTGGTATCGACGATGTCAGATTGAATCCTGAGGGGTTGAGGATAGTACAAAAATTGGCTGCTGTCTTGCAAACGAATGTGAAGCAGATGGTTCAAATAGAAGGTTATACCGACAGTACAGGAACAAAATCGCACAATTTACAATTATCTGAACGACGCGCCAGTGCAGTGAGAAGTGCACTGCAACTTATGGGAATTTCAAGGGACAGAATTGGTATTCACGGTTATGGAGAGGAATATCCTTTAATCGATAACTTAACAGCCGAGAATCGACAGCTCAATAGACGAGTAGAAATTGTTTTATCCGATGTGAACGGCATGATGATTGGGCGTCAATAGCATCCTGTTCCGTAATTGCAGTGTCGGTGTGGCGATATTGACCACACGTCACTGACAATTACGGTATCAACATCTTGAACGATAGAATATATGAAAGCGCAATATTATGACTAAGGCACATCTCGTTGAAGATACAGTAGAGCCATTAAATTGTAGTAAAACTGATGAGGATGCTTTGGATGAGGCATTAGAAGAGACGTTTCCCGCGAGCGACCCAGTCGCTATCACGATTACGCCTGCGGAAAAGGCTGGCGTTTGTCGATTATTATCCTCTTCAGATACGAAGAAGTAAGGCGACTGACCGCCATGATCAGTATTTGCTTCATGGAGAGAAAACTACATTGACGATGTAGTTCCTGATACGCTGGGAAAATTTATTTGAATGTTTGAATATCAGGTGGCATTTTTTTCTGGCAGCAAGCGATCATATTCTTTTTTTACGACCATATAACATTCACAGGTTCGCTTTTCCAGTCCCAGCCTGTCCAGCACTTTGATATGACCGCGTGTATAACTGATCAAACCAGCATTTTGCAATTTCAATGCTGCTTCAGTAACTCCTTCGCGTCTGACACCCAGCATATTGGCAATTAATTCTTGCGTCATAATCAAATCTAAGCCAGTCAACCGATCCAGACTTAATAATAGCCACCGACATAATTGTTTATCAAGCGTGTGATGTCTATTACAGACTGCTGTTTGTGACATTTGTGTGATTAATGCCTGGGTGTAGCGTAATAACAGGTGTAATACCGGACCTGCTTTGTTGAACTCCTCTTTAATGCTGGCAGCTGGAAGGCGATAGCCAAAACCGGCACTTTGTACAACTGCGCGACTAGGTGTTGACTCTCCGCCCATGAAGAGTGAGACGCCAACGATTCCTTCATTGCCAACAACGGCAATTTCTGCTGATCCACCGTCCTCCAATACATAAAGTAAGGAAATAATCGCATTTGCCGGGAAGTACACGTAGTCTTGTATACCACCGGACTCATAAAGAACTTTTCCTAATGGCATTTCCAATAATTCTAGTTTTGGCAATAATCTCGCAAATACGTCTGAAGGAATGCATGCAAGGAGATGATTTTGTTTTGGGTCGGTGTGCAATTTCATTCTGACCTGTTTGCGTGAGTATGGTGGTGGGATGCGACAGATTAAGATAGTTCATATGTATCTGGCACGTGTAACTCAAGGTTTATCACAGATCTAAGAATAGCCTTACGTACAATAGGTGTATGTGCGATGAAGCACATAGTCGCACATGTTAGGCTGAAAACAATATAAATATGAACATTGTTGCTGATTTATTGGAAATGCAAAAAAATAGCTCAATTTAGTATTGGGAGACGTTGAATAGCGGAAGGTAAATCAAGAACGATGAAGCATAAGTTGTTCAAGTAGCTATTAATCGGTGATGCTTTACCAGTTATTAGCTTACTTGAGGGCAAATGAAACAACTTATCAAAGGCGCAAAGTGAAAATCCTTCACTTTCGGGAGAATGCGTCAAATATTTCTACCGCTGATCACACGCAACAAAATCATGATAATCGCGACAACCAGTAAGATATGAATAAAACCGCCAATAGTGTAGGAGCTTACAATGCCAAGCAACCACAGGACGAGCAGAATAACTGCGATGGTATAAAGCATATTTACTCGCTTAAAAAAGAATGCAAATACGTACTTCTTGCATACTTGGTTATAGTGCGTTCGGTATGAGTACGCGTATGTATTACTACGCGTCCCGGGTGTTGATTAGTCTTGCTTATTTCATTCGCATGTCGTTTTTGACAGAACGCACGCCTTTGATATTACTGGCGATACGTACAGCAGTTTGTATGTTTTCTTGTGATCGTACAAAACCACTTAATTGAACGACACCTTTAAAGGTTTCCACGTTGATTTCGGCGACCTTGAGTGTTGGTTCATTCAGTATGGCCGCTTTGACTTCAGTGGTGATAGATACATCGTCAATATATTGACCTGTACTTTCTTGTGTTTTGGTGGAAGAGCAAGCAGTAATATTTGTTAGCATGAGTGCTGCTAAGAATACTGAAAGTATTTTAAATTGTGACATTGAGGCTTCCTTAGCGAATATATGAGGATATTTGTCATTGAATGACACGAAGAACCGACTGTTGCAACAGTATTATTTTTTCAGGGGATTTCCCTGTCATTACTGCATATTGCAACCTATCAAGGGTGGGCTCTAAACGAGGCCTTGTCTGTTCGCCAGCGAACTTATCTCTCCAAAATATGGGGCGACTGGACATAAATAGATTAAAAATATAGACATAAAGATCTGTTATCTATGTTTGTTCCCGCACAGATCATTGCATTTTCTACCCATATGATCCATCGGCATCTTTTACTTTATACGTAACTTTTGTGTGCAATTTCACCGCTTTATTTTCATCAATTTATGAATGAAAGCAGGATGTTTATATGACTTATGGGCAGAATCCAAATCAGAATCATTTGTTGGCGGCGTTGTTTGATAACGAATATGATCGTTTGGCTCCTCATCTGGAGCTGGTGTCTATGTGCACTGGAGATATCTTGTATGAAGTCGGAGGTAAGCTTCTTTATGTTTACTTTCCTACTACATCCATTATTTCTCTCCACAATTTAATGGAAAATGGCGATTCCTCAGAAGTGGCAGGCATCGGAAACGAGGGAATGTTGGGTACCGTATTATTTATGGGAGGGCAAACAATGCCCAGCCGCGCGGTCGTACAAATCGGTGGATACGGCTATAGATTGAAGGCCGAGATTTTAATGGAAGAATTTAATCGTATGGGGCCTACATTACGATTATTACTTCGTTACACCCAAGCGCTGATCACGCAGACATCACAAACCGCGGTGTGTAACAGGCATCATTCAATTGAACAGCAGTTTTGTCGCTGGTTGTTGTTGGCTGCTGACAGGTTGACACCTGGTGAACTAAAAATCACACACGAATTGATTGCGCATTTACTAGGGGTTAGGCGGGAAGGAGTGACCGAGGCAGCAGGGCATCTGCGACGTCTCGGATACATACGATATCGGCGCGGTCATATGACTATTCTGGACCGGCGGGGACTGGAGAGCGAAGTCTGCGAATGTTATGGTGTGGTGAAAAAAGAATTTTCTCGTCTGCTTAACGACAATTTACATCGTCAGAATCATCATTTATCTCTACCACTGCCAATGCTGTCGATTCAAAGAAATCAGCGGGTGGCATGGAGAGCCAGTAATTAAGCGTAGTAATACTCAAAAAGATATTGATGTACGCTCAGACGGAAAAACGGTCATTGATTATTTTTCCATCTGAGTATGCAATTTTATTTGGTAATTAATTTTACGCTTACTTTACCAAACCATTCGTAGTAACAGAAATGTCGGTTAATAGCCGTTCATATTCAGCTTTAACCACGCAGTAGCATTCACACACACGTTCTTCAACACCCGCTCGATCAATAACGTCAATACGACCACCGTGATAACGTATAACACCAAGTTGCTCGAGATTGCTTGTAGTGTGCTTTACACTATCCCTGCGTACTCCTAGCATATTAGCGATTAATCCTTGGGTCATTTTTACTGAAGTAACAGGTAGCCTGTCCAGGCTGAGTAGTAACCAGCGACAGAATTGCTGTTCTATGCTGTGATGACGATTACACACTGCAGTTTGGGTCATTTGTGCAATCAATGCTTGCGTATATCTCAGTAGTAATCGTAAAAATGGTCCTGCCCTGTTAAATTCTTCTTTAAGATATTCAGCTTTTAAGCGATAGCCAAATCCAGCACTTTGAACTATTGCCTGGCTCGATGTACTTTCACCACCCATAAACAAAGAAATGCCGATAATGCCTTCATTACCAACAATGGCGATTTCTGCAGAACTGCCGTTTTCAAGCACGTAGAGCAAGGAGACAATTGACGTGGTAGGGAAAAAAACATACTCCAGCAGACTGTCTGCTTCAAACAGCATCTGACTGAGTGGCATTTCAACGAGTTCAAGATGATTTTTTATGCGCTCAAAGGCAGTCTCAGGCATTGCTGCCAATAGATGATTATGTAGTGGGCTGTGTAAGGTTGTCATGAATAAGGTATTTTGAATAGATCACAAATAGTCGCGTATTGAATGCGAACCATTCGTTCCTACGCAGAGAATAGCAGCATTCCAATCTTTGTATGTGCGTTATCGCACACATAAGTGAGTGTGATCTACGTCAACCTTAACAAAGGTAGGTAATTTTTCTGATAATCGCAGTGAATGTCATGTAACTAGTTTTCGTTTCGGACAATGGTAATAAATACATAGTGCCAGTCTTCGGGCTGATTATCAGAGTTGCTCAAAAAAATTTTGAAGCGATCAGATAGAAGATTTCATTTCCGGGGTACTGTTATTTGGGAACACTTTTTTTAATTGATCGAATTCATTTTTTATGAGTTGGTAACATTCGCATACTTTTTTTTCTAAACCTGAACGATCAGTTATTTCAATAGATCCACGACTGTAACTGATGAGCCCTGCTTTTTGAAGTGCGCTTGCTGCTTCTGTGATGCGTTCTCTTCGAATCCCTAATGTATTAGCAATTAATTGCTGTGTCATTACCAGCGAATTAGACGATTCTCTGTCAAAATTCTGTAGCAACCAACGGCACAATTGTTGTTCCACACTATGGTGCCGATTACAAATGGCAATTTGTGTCATTTGTGTAATGAGTGCTTGTGTATAGCGTAATAAAAGTCTGAGAACAGGCCCTGCACGATCAAACTCCATTTTTAACAGACGCCCTTTAAGGCGATATGCATATCCTCCCCGCTGGACAATCGCGAAGTTAGGTGTCGTCGCGCCCCCCATAAACAAAGAGATGCCGACGATTCCTTCATTTCCAATTGCTGCAATTTCTGCGGAAGTACCATCCTCCATCATATACAGCAGTGTAATGACTGACGTGGTGGGAAAGTAGACAAATTTTTGCAGTACTCCCGCCTCATAAATAATATCACCAGCCGACACAGTGATTAATTCCAAATCCGGCAATAATCGATTCAGCTCTGGTGTGGCTAATGCGTCGAGAAGGTAATTTTGCATTGGGCTCGGGAGGCGGTTCATGTACGTTATTAACCTTGGAGGTACTTAAAAAAACAGGGGATAGATATCAGACATACTTCTTTGTTAGCAGACTATCACGTCATTGAAAATTACTA
Organism: Undibacterium sp. SXout7W; assembly: GCF_049339385.1. NCBI lineage: Bacteria > Pseudomonadati > Pseudomonadota > Betaproteobacteria > Burkholderiales > Oxalobacteraceae > Undibacterium > Undibacterium sp. SXout7W. Next base: position 19,448 of record NZ_JBMPPF010000015.1, read on the forward strand.
TGCGCGTTCACGCACACAAGCTCTATTGATATCAAACATCAGAAAAATTCTTTGAATATTAACCGACTCGAATATGCGCTGATCTCCTCATTTTTATCGAAAGTGCGATATCGAACGGACATTGGATCTGTTTTTATATAATTTCAATATATTCCGTTTATCTGAAAATGAAAGAGATGATGAAAGCGATTACCTCTACAAATCTCGACGCTTTGACAAAAGCGGTACAGTCACTTGTCATTGATGCGGAGTATTTTTTAGAAAAAATTGAAACTCAATCGGATGAGTCCGCAACAAATTCGCACCTTGATTTTGGTCAGAAATTAGTCAATCTTAAGCGAAATCTCATGGATCTTGATGAAGCAATAGTCAATAGTGCCCATTCTGCTGTAAGGACGACAAATCAGCGTGTGCACGAATCGCCATGGACATCGATTTTCATTGCTGGGTGTATCGGAGGAATATTGACACTCGTCTCTAACCGATGCTGTCAAAAGAAAAAAGAAATGCTTAATGCCTGAAAAGTAAACAGATTTTATTTACTTTACCGGATTCAAAATTTTGCAATAACAAGTTATGCAATTGCGATGTAGTACCTGCTTCATTTTTTGAGGTGACCAATTATGTCAAAAGACTCACTTCAACGTAACGAATGAGGAACTGTCTACATCATGTTAAATCGGGTATTGATTGTTACTAACGTTACTGCAGATATGCAACAACTCGAATATACCTTGCTTCATGCAGGTGATAGTCATTTCGAGATAATGAAGGCAACGCAATTATCTTTCGCATTGAATTGTTTACAATTCAAAAGTATCGACGTGATATTGCTTGATTTATTGCTGCCAGATAGTCAAGGTATCGGATCACTTCTTCATTTATTGCAGTTCGCACCGCTCATTCCTATATTTGTAATAGCTGATTCATACGCGCAGATAACATCAGAACAGGTGATTGAGCATGGTGCAGCTGGCTATTTGACGAGAGCTTATTTTTCTACCTATTTAATACCGCAATCTATTCGCAATATAGTTCAGCGAAATTCTGCAGAAAATAACATTTTCATCGAGAAAAATCGCGCAGAAATTATGCTGAATTCAATTAGTGATGCAGTCATCGCGACTGATTTAAAAGGCAATGTCAATTATTTGAACGACGCCGCAACACGTCTGACTCAGTGGACGAAACTGGGCGCATGTGGACATGCTATTACTGAAGTAATGCCGATTATTAATGCTGAAACTCGTAAGCCAGTTATCAATCCAGCGAATGCTGTTCTTATAGACAATGTACCTTTGACGTTAGCTCCAGGAGCTATTTTAGTTCGCCCCGATGGTAGCGAATTGGACATTGAGGATTCGACTTCTCCTATTCACGATAACCGTGGAGATCTGGTGGGAGCAGTTATGGTATTTCATGATGTCACGGCCGCCCAAGCAATGTCAGCAAAAATGGCTTATTTCGCTCAACATGATTTTTTAACTAATTTGCCAAACCGCATTTTACTCAATGACAGAATTTCACAAGCGATTAGTTTAGCCAATCGTCGTGGTACACATTTAGCTCTTCTTTTTCTGGATCTTGATAACTTTAAATATATCAATGATTCACTTGGTCACGCCGTAGGAGACTTGCTTTTACAATCCGTGGCTGAAAGACTTTGCTCTTGTGTACGGCATTCTGATACGGTAAGTCGCCAGGGAGGAGATGAGTTTGTCATACTGATCAACGAAGAAAATTCGGGTGACGATGCATCTCTTATCGCGACCAAAATATTGAAGATATTCTCCATTTCGCAGGTGGTAGGTAAGCATGCGTTACATGTGACGACGAGTATCGGCATCAGTATTTTCCCAAACGATGGAGAAAATGCTGAGGAATTGATCAAAAATGCAGATACAGCGATGTATCAGGCAAAAGAAAGAGGGCGAAATAATTATCAGTTCTTTAAAAAGGAAATGAATATTCGCGCGGTTGAAAGGCAACTAATCGAATCTCATTTGAGAATAGCCTTAGAAAAGCAAGAATTCACATTGTTCTATCAGGCAAAAATTAATCTGCAAAGTAGTGCTATTACAGGTGCAGAAGCCTTATTGCGCTGGCACCACCCGGTATGGGGACTGGTGATGCCTTCCAGATTCATCGAAATTGCAGAAGAGTCAGGCTTAATCATTGAAATCGGACGATGGGTTTTGCGAGAAGCCTGTATGCAAATGAAAAACTGGATCAACGCAGGAATGATGCTGGGTACAGTTGCTGTCAATATTTCTGCATTAGAGTTTAGGCGTGATGATTTTATACAAAGTGTGACAAAAATTTTGAAAGACAGTGATCTTGAAGGAACTTATTTGCAGCTTGAGATTACTGAAAGTGTATTAATGCGTGATGCAGATATGAGTACCACTATTCTGCGGCAACTAAAAGCAATGGGAATACAAATTGCAGTAGATGATTTTGGAACTGGCTATTCAAGCCTCAGCTATCTCAAAAAATTTCCAATTGATATATTAAAAATTGATCAGACATTCGTCCGTGACATTGATTCACCAGAAGACCATGGTGCGATTGTAAGTGCCATTGTTGCAATGGGAAATAGTCTCCATTTTCGGGTAGTTGCTGAGGGCGTTGAAGAAAAGGTGCAATTAGATTTTTTGAAAAAATTAGACTGTGAGGAAGCACAAGGATATATTTTTGGCGGTCCTATGATAGCGACGGATTTTACTCAATTCTTTGGAATAAATGGAATCGTGACGTGTCCGGAGGCTCCACATTGCTTTAAACATTCCAGTACATCTCAGATATTTTAGAGATTTGTTCATTGGCGTACAGATAAGATAAACCTGCATTGTTATTGTTGTCTCACCTGATGACTAGTCGTGGCGTTACGAATATATGATTTATATCTGTTGTCAGGTATCCCAATATAAACAATTGAAAGAGGAACTCCATGAATAAAGATCAGATGCAAGGTACGACAAGAGAGATCATTGGTCGGTTTCAAAAAAACTTTGGCGAGGTTTTTGGCAATCAATTTCAAAAAGAAAAAGGCTGTATGAATGAAATAGCAGGGAAGTCGCAAAAATCGCTGGGTGATATTAAAGAATTTATCGCAAAGAAATGACATAGGTATGCGCGGGAAGGGGACTATTTTCACCAAGCCGCCTTCCTGATGAATTGATTTTTATATTGTTTCTGTCAGTGATATTTACAAATAAAAAATACTATTTTTTCTGAATAATGGTGTGTTGTTTTGATGATGTTTTTAACTTTACATATTTCTATAAAGTTTGACTTGCTGATTATCTGTGTCCCAACGCACAGATAAGAAGATCACAAATCTCGTATCTTGATATCTCGGCAGAGCAATCTGCAGGCGACACAATATTGGATATGAGGTCATCATGTTATTTCAAAATCATGCTGGTAGTTTCTACAAACAACATAGATCACTCCCCTGGAAAATAAATGCCAGAGTCGCTATCGCAACTCTATGTTGCGGAATATGTTTGATATTTTCCAACAGTGTATTTGCCGCCAAACAGAACCTAGCCCTGGTCGGGAGCATACAAGAGAAAAGTACTCCATCGTTTGACAAACTTGCTTTATCAGACTCCGTAACGAATACGGAGGCGACGATAGTTGAGTCTGCTGTTGATGCAAAAAAACAGTTTCTACCAATAATCACCACTCACAATGTCATGTCGATCATGGCGTTACTGCTTTTTATCATTGTGCTTATCATGATGGTATATGCCTTGCGTCATATATTATTTACTTTGAGTAGGTTATTTGGGCAGCAGCGTCATCCTTATATTGATATTGACTCAGCGCAATGGCCTTTGATCACAGTATTTATCGCAGCTCACAATGAAGAAAAAGTCATCGCAGGATGTATTGAGGCGTTACTCAATAGCAATTATCCGGCGGATTGTTTGCGTATTGTTCCCGTTAATGATCGTTCTGCTGATCGCACACGTGACATCATTGATTCCTACGTTCTAGCTTATCCGGGCCGAATTACTCCTTATCACCGTATCGGTGGAAAGCCTGGTAAAGCAGCTGCACTCAAAGATGCATTGATACATGCGCAAGGTGATATCGCTATTATTTTTGATGCTGACTATATCCCTGGACGTGGACTACTTAAGCAACTGACTTCTCCCTTCTTTGATCCAGAGGTGGGGGCAGTAATGGGGCGTGTGGTTCCTATGAATGCAGGTGTCAATTTGCTGACTCGTATGCTTGACCTTGAGCGTTCTGGAGGATATCAGGTAGATCAACAAGCAAGGATGAATTTAAAATTGGTTCCCCAGTATGGAGGTACCGTAGGCGGGGTGCGCCTTTCTGCTGTCGATGCTGTTGGTGGATGGCACGACAATGTTCTTGCAGAAGATACGGATATCACCTATAGATTGCTAATCAATGGATGGAAAACAATTTATACCAACCGCTCTGAATGTTATGAAGAAGTTCCCGAGGATTGGACAGTTCGGATTAAGCAAGTGAAGCGATGGGCCAAAGGCCATAATCAAGTGCTAATTCGCTATTGGTTTCCGTTTGTTACCAGCTCCTATCTCACTTTGCGTGAGAGAGTGGATGGGTTATTACTTCTATTGGTATTTATCATGCCGCCGTTGCTTTTGATTGGCTGGCTATTGGCGATCATCTTGTATTTTTTTAATGAAGGATCTTTAGTTTCTACATTAATACCTGTATTTGCATTAATGGCATATGGAACGATGGGAAACTTCGCCGCTTTTTTTGAAATTACGATCGCTGTTTTATTAGATGGAAATCGGCACCGTCTTCTACTTTTACCGCTGAATTTATTTGGTTTCATTATTAGCTTATTTGCTATTTCTTCCTCTGTAGGCAGTTTGTTCATTGATCATATATTCAAACGCGATATGGTCTGGGAAAAAACGATTCGGTACAGGAAGGTCTGAATATATGCCTCATATTTTCATTTCTTTCGTTACCTTCATATCGATCTGGTGCTTATTGATGTGGGTAGTATTTCGGTCTGCATGGCAAGAATGGCGTCACCCGACGGACTATGCTCCGCTGCCAATTGGTATTGATTACAGCAATGATGTTATTTATTTTGCTGAAAAATTCAGAGCGTTAGTATTTGCCAATAAAGAAGGGCATACGGTGATGGCAAAAGGGCAGTATCAGCTTGTTGATTCAGATGTCAAAGAAATGGATTGGGCTAATGCAATGTTGCCTCTAGTGTCTTTGTCTTCACTTGTGACAAAGACACCGGTGATTTGCAAGCAACCTTTATTTGTTGCTGGAAATATTCATTTGCAACACGGAAATCATTTCTCTGCACTATTTTCGCAAGGCTCAATCAATGTTGGCCCTGGAACTGAAATCTACGAATGGGCACATGCGGATGCCGAGATGGTATTGGGGGAAGGATGTAGCGCGAGACGTAGACTATCTTCGCTGACTACAATTGAGTTAGGCAACCAATGTTCTTTCGAACGTATTAATGCTCCTATTGTTTACTTTGGATCACGTTCACGTCATATACCCAAAAAAATCATCGTCACACCTGACGGTTTTTTCAATGAGATACCCAATGTAATACAACGAACTCCATTCTTATATATGGTGAAGGGTGATTGCATCTTACCTGGAAACCGTGTTTATCGCGGATCACTCATTGTCACTGGGTGCTTATTTATTGGAGAAGGAGCCAGTATTTTTGGTGACGTAAAAGCCAGAATGGGAGTCGTTGTAGAAGAAGGCGTATTGATTGCCGGATCCTTGATCAGTGAACACCGAGTACAAATTCTCGAAGGTGGAATGATCAGAGGACCAGTAATCTCGGAAAGTATGATTCATATTAATTCTCGGTCACGGATCGGAATGTTTGAATTGCCTACAACGGTCAGTGCAAAAAATATCGTTATCGAGGCCGGCAGTGTTGTGCATGGTACCGTGTGGGCGCGAGAAATGGGAATTGTATGGTCCTTCTGATTTCACGCATACTGCTGTGTATTTTGTTATCGGGATCTTTGCCAGGGAATGCAAATACTATTTCATCGCTGGATTTATCTGGTTATGTCGACGGTACAGGTGCTATTTCAGTTCAAGAGCATGGAGATACGGTTGACCCCTATTTTGTCTTGCAAGCACTTTTGCTTGCTCAAGACAATCAATTGAATATTTCGGCATACGCTAAAAACTGGGTTGAATGGTTGATCACCCGACAGAAACCAGATGGAACGTTTGATCGCTTTTGTCGTAATGGTCCCATTTGGGCTCCATGCAAGATTGCGGATGCAGATGATTCGCAAATGGCTTTATGGTTAAAATTGATCGAATCAATGCCTGCTGAACTGAATGCCAATCCTCGTTGGCGTAAGAGTCACGCCGCAAGCACGCTTAAATTAGAGCAGTTAATTGATCCTCAACGGGGTATTTACCTCGTTTCCCCAGTGTATCAACTGGGACTCTTTATGGATAATTTGGAAGTATTATCCTATGTTCCCACATCAAAAAACGTCACACATCTTCTTTTGAAGAAGCAGCTGGCCAATAATATCCGAAATGTTTTTTGGGATAAAAAAGATCAGAGATATTTGGTCTCGACACAAACTGAACAAAAGACAGCTAAACGTCAGTTTTACCCTGATGATATTGCCCAAATATTCCCTTTATTCTATCGCGATGCACCTCTGCCAACAGAGCGCCATGCTTATTATCGACAATGGATGACGGATCACCGTCGTGTCTGGTTACTGCAATCGAGAGAAGATTTTGCATGGGGATTGATCGCTATCACTGCGCATAAAGAAGGAGACCGCGTCTCTGCACAGTGCTGGCTGAGAGAGGCTGGTCAATTCAGACATACCTCTCATTGGATTGTGACCGATGAAGTAGTTTGGCAAATTCTTATCCGAGATGGTTTGGTTCCTGCCGGAAAAGGTATTGCCTGTCTCTGAGTATTCTTTCTTTTCCACCTAACACTGATGCCAGACGTGCGTCGTGTTTTCCATCCATGACCACGGTCATTTCGCTTTCTATAAAAGGCTGAAAATGCAGAACAAAATTTATCTCGCTTGTGTAGGAACTCGTCCCGAGATCATAAAAATGGCACCGGTCTATCATGAAATGCGATCAAGAGGGCATACGATGTTGTTAGTGCATACTGGTCAGCATGAGTCCATTACAGATGGATTGTATGCTTTTTTTGACATGCTTCCTGATATCACGATCTATTTAAAACGCCAGTCATCTTCTTTGACACATTTAACCTGCGCATTGTTGGAATCAATTGATAGTGCAGTTGAGCAACTAAAGCCAGATGTAATTTTAGTGCAAGGAGACACTACTTCAGCTTTTGTTGGTGCATTGATTGGTTGCTATCATCATAAACAAGTCGCACATATTGAAGCTGGCTTGCGTACGCACGAGTCTGAGCCTTTTCCAGAGGAAAAAAATCGTGAAATGATCGGACGCCTATCAGATTGGCATTTTTCTCCAACTGAGCAGGCGGTCATGAATTTACAAAATGAGGGAATTTGCTCATCCAGAATTTTTGAAGTTGGAAATACGGTGATTGATGCTGCCATATGGACTAATCAGAGAATATCGGCAGAAAATTTTGATTTTAGTTTAGCCGCTCCGCCAGAACTCGTCCTTTTTATAGCGCACTATTCAGTCCGACGCTTGATCCTGGTGACCGCACATCGGAGGGAGAATTGGGGACAACCAATTCGAGATATTGCGATAGCGGTTGGTCGATTGCTGTTACGTCATGAAGATGTCGTCGTAGTTTGGCCGGTGCATCCCAATCCTGCTGTTCGCGTCAGTGTCGAAGACGAAATTCGGCAATTACCAACCAGTGTGCAGGAACGTATTTGTTTGACCGAGCCACTCGGATACCAGGCGTTGATCGCTATTCTCGTCAGATGTGAGTTTGCATTAACTGACTCAGGGGGTATTCAAGAAGAAGCATCCGCTTTCGGGAAGCCCGTACTGATAACACGTAAAAGTACCGAGCGACAGGAATTAGTTGATGCAGGGGGCGCGCTGCTAGTTGGAACAGACACTGATCTGATTCTGGATAAGGCGGAGTTACTTCTTTCCGATCCACTATTTTATCGCCAGATGCAATTGAATGAGAGCCCCTTTGGTGATGGACATAGCGCGCGGCATATTGTGGACGTATTGACTCAGGAGATATCTTCAGTTGCTCTATTAGCGGGTCATTTGCCAAGTGCGAATGTGTATTCAGAAGGTGGAATATCGCTGTAATGAATTCAATATGTAGTGACGAACATTGGCAATTTGATTCAACAAGGACACAACATGAAAACAACTTACCTCACTTTTTTTACGTTCGCTAGTATGCTTTTTTTGTGTCATGAAGCGTATGCGCAACAGCAAAATAATTCAAGCTATGAGTTTGAAAATCCCGCTGTAATTCTAGCGCAACAAGATCAAATTAAACCAGTCCGCTCACTTGAACTCAGCATCGGAAAGCAATACCTGACGAATGATTATGCAGCATGGAAAGATATTTCATTGAGTGGTGTCTATGGAGTAGGTCGGCAGGTTTTTCAAGTTGAGCTTTCTTCTAAAAAAGAATTTAATCAAACGGGCCACTTTTTAGGTGTGGCAGATACGATCACCGTTAATGATGATTGGTTTGCAAGAGTATCCGTTGGAGCTGGTAACGGATCTTTCTATCTTCCACATGTGCGCAGTGATCTTTTTTTATATAAAAAATGGTTTGATAAACGAAATTTTGTAAGTTCTTTAGGCATCGGCTATTACAGTTCTCCAGATGGACATATAGATCGTAATATTAATTTAGGTGCGACATATTATTTTGAAAAGCCATGGATTCTCCAAGGTGGTATCAGATTTAATCGCAGTAATCCCGGTCAAGTTGAAACACATCAACAATTTATTGCAGTCACATATGGTCGGGATAAGCAAAATTTGCTGACAGTCCGTGGCGGTTGGGGCGGGGAGGCCTACCAACAAATATCTTCGGCACAGTCTATTGTGAATTTTCAAAGTCGTGAAGTCAGTGTTTTATGGCATCACTGGCTTAACGCAGATACAGGTTATTTACTCAGCGTAGAAAGATACAGTAATCCATTGTATGAGAGGGTTGGGGCGCATGTTGGTTTTTTTTATCAGTTTTGACTTGAGCCAGACATGAAAACAATATTGGTAAAAGCAAAAGTTCAGGATGCTGCTTTACAGGCTGGACTGCAGGCTTTAGAAAAAATAAAGCATCAGCATGCACAGAGCAATCCGCATCGGTCATTAGGGGCGCTTTCACTGCCACCATTCTTATTGCTGCAGATTATTTTTTTACCGTTAGCATTTTGTGGCGCATTATTTTTTCTGAAATTTTATATTTTGAAGTTTTGGCAGAAAAGTATTCTTTTTTTTTGTGAGCAATTAGCGATTCCGTTTGTGACCTCAAATGAACAACTGGATCTTGCCCATCCTGGTTTTCAGTGGTCGGTTAACCACTATACTTATATGCCAGACATCAGTATTTTGTGGCTGAGTTTTTTCTTAGTTTTACTTATTTGGATCGGGTCGTTTTGGCTGGATAAATCAAGGCTTCCGTTAAAATATCTGGTACGGATTATGTGTACTGTCCAAGTTTTTTCTTTACTCTTCTTTTTCTATTTCCCCAATTTTTTTCCTTATACGATACTGAGCCATAGTATTGATTTAATTGGTATGGGATATGTTGTGCTTGTAGCCTCTCCGGTTATGTTGAGTTTTGGATACTATGTGTTGAAGGTCAACCTTTTACAGAAAATAATGTACACGCTGTATATCCTTGGTTATTTTTTGATTCTAGTTCCTTGCCAGGTTGTTCTTCACATGCTGATATTGCAACATTTCTCACTCCTGTTTTTGCCCGTGTTGTATATTTTTTTTGGTATGTTATTTGATGTGTTGATTTTTATCGCCTTATATTCTCAGGTTGTCAGTAAAGTGCCAGCATAAACGATGATATGACATTTTTAATATGCAAGCGAAAACTGGAGTGTTATTTTAAAAACTCCGTTTTATTAATTTCATCATGCTGTGAATATTAAAATATTGATCTGCTCCATTTTCGGCTTTTTTCAGCTTTACTATGGCTTCGTCTGAAAACGAACCAATAATGAGAGCTATTTGATATCTAATGAATATGAAATTAGAGCGTCAACCGGTTTAAAACCAATCATACTCATAACGAGCATTAATCACCGTTTGACTGCAAAAAGGACTCACCCATGACTATAAGCAGAATCGAAACTGACTCCTTGGGAAGTATTGCAGTTGCTGCTGATCGCTACTGGGGAGCACAGACAGAAAGATCTATTCACCACTTCCCTATAGGTATTGCACGTTTCCGTTGGCAACGACCAGTGATAAGCGGATTGGGCGTACTTAAACGAGCCGCAGCTGAAGCGAATGCACAATTAGGTGAATTGCCAGAACAAATTGCTGGATGGATCATCCAAGCCGCAGATGAAGTAATTAATGGATCACTTGATGGGCATTTTCCCTTAGTCGTATTTCAAACTGGCTCCGGAACGCAATCCAATATGAATGCGAATGAAGTCATTTCTAATCGGGCCATAGAAATTGCGGGTGGTGTACTAGGTTCCAAAACTCCCGTTCATCCTAACGATCATGTGAACCGTGGTCAATCTTCCAACGACACTTTTCCGACTGCAATGCATATTGCCATAGTGAGTGAATTGTTTAACCGCTTATTTCCTGCTGTTACACAATTACGCAATACCCTTGATGGTAAAGCGATTCAATATGCGGAGATAGTGAAGACTGGTCGTACGCACTTACAGGACGCAACGCCCATTACGCTCGGACAAGAAATCGGCGCATGGGTAGCACAAATCGATTTTGGCCTGGCAGCAGTGCATGCAGCGCTACCGGGTCTATACGATCTGGCAATTGGCGGCACGGCAGTTGGTACGGGCTTAAATGCACATCCACAATTTGGCGATCTGGCTGCCAGCCGAATCGCTGAATTGACGGGGCAACCGTTTCGTTCTGCGGTGAATAAATTTTTTGCATTATCCTCCCATGATGCTTTAGTACAAGTGTCAGCGGCACTCAGAACATTAGCAGGTGGTCTGATGAAAATGGCGAATGACATACGATGGCTGGCGAGCGGCCCACGTTGTGGCATTGGTGAACTGCATATTCCAGAAAATGAGCCAGGATCATCTATCATGCCAGGCAAAATTAATCCTACTCAATGCGAGGCGCTGACAATGGTATGCGTACAGGTCTTCGGCAACGACGCCTCCGTTGCATTTGCTGGCTCACAAGGGAATTTTCAGCTGAATGTCTATAAGCCGGTGATGGTGCATAACGTGTTAGAAAGCATAGAGCTACTCTCCGATTCCTGTGCAGCGTTTGACCGATTTTGTGCGGTTGGAATCGAGCCTGAATTAGCGCGTATTAGTGCAAATATTGAATGCAATCTAATGCTGGTGACTGCGCTGAATAGTCATATCGGCTATGAGAAAGCCGCTGCCATAGCAAAAAAAGCTCAACATGAAGGTAGCAGCCTGCGGATTGCCGCTTTGGCACTTGGATATGTTAACGAGGCTCAATTCGACGCATGGGTACAACCGCTGGAGATGACCAGCAATCAGAAGAAAGTATCTGACATGTAAACGACAGGAACTGTTGTCCACTTTTTATATCGAGTGGAGACTCTTTTAAAGTGCTTGATGTAGCTAAAAAACGCTCTACCGAGCCTGTAAAAAATCTGTGTAAGTTCTCGCGGATCTATTGATGAGCGTTAATGTGCTCACCAAATTCCATAGCAAAGCGGTTGAGTGCCTGTCGCCAAATCTTTGGCAAGCACCTGGAACTGACTTCTTTTTATTGCGTTTGTTGTCATTTTGGTAGTTCCTCACGATAGGAGGTTCATTGGCCAAAATTAATTACACACTTTTATTTACAGGCGCTGAATCCGCTCTTTGATTTTTCTCATTGAACTAACGCGGAGTATTTGGAAATTCCCATCAAATATGCCATCGCGAGACGTTTGCCTAGTTTGTACCAAACATTTTCGTAATATTTGCTTGCGTTTTCATGAATTCGCGTCCCTTCGATTTTCGTATATTCGTTTCCATTATTTTAAGGCTGAATTCAGAGCTTTTACGTAACAGTACATGCTATTCAATTTAGTCCTAGCCAACTTAGTCAGTTACGTTATCGCTTGCTGAAGCGTTCTACGCCAGCCAACTAAACCGCCATGACGGTAAAATTTACATCCTTTGCCACATTAAGGCCAATGCATTCATTTTTAAAAATACTATTAGAAATAATTTGATTCCAAAAAATCTGGTAGCGAGAAATAAAGACGATATTTAATTTTTTAAGAAAATACTGTATATTTAATCAGTATAATTTAAAAAACTAACTTATCAGCGACAAATTCATGCTCTCCCAGTCTCACACTTACTTCAATCTGCCTCATGTGCTGGGTCAAATGCCGCACGCGATTTGGCGTGCCAGCGAAATGGCGGTCCATAAGACATCCACATTATCATCTGGTTTTACCAAGCTTGATGCTGAGTTGCCGAATGGTGGTTGGCCGCGTTCTGCTTTAATCGAATTGCTGGTACAGCAGGCTGGCGTAGGCGAGATGCAGTTCCTGAAACCTATACTGGCAGCAATCGCAAAGACTCACCGTATAGCTCTTATCCAGCCACCGCATATACCGAATGGTCTGACTTGCCAAGACTGGAATTGGCCTGCAGAAAGGCTCATTTGGATAAAAACAACCGTGACGGCAGACGCTCTTTGGTCAGCAGAACAAATTCTTAAAAATGGGAGTTGTGGTGCGGTACTTCTCTGGCAATCAAATATCCGCTCTGAGGCCTTGCGCAGACTGAATCTGGCAGCACAAACAACAGATACTTATTTTTTTCTTTTTCGGCCCATCTCGGCGCATAGAGATGCCTCACCAGCGCCGCTACGTTTATCGCTTCGACCGGCACGGGCAGGGATTCATATAGAAATCATCAAACGACAGGGATCGCATTCTGACACCGTACATCTAATCCATTTGCCTGACATGCCTGTCAGCCGTCATATCAACACAACGGAACACCATCATGCGCATGTGGATCTGCCTGCACCTGCGATCTTTGCCGCTGGAAGCCATCAGACCCTCCTGGTCTGAGCCTGGCCCTTATGTCCTGATTGAGCAAGATCATGTTTTGACAGCGACGCGGAAAGCGATAGCTGCTGGCGTGCGTCCCGCTATGCGTCGAAACGGTGTGGCGACCATTGCTCCTGAAGTGATTATGCTGGATCGTGATTTGCAAAAAGAAAGCATTGCGCTCAATGTCATCACAATGACTTTGCTACGGTTCACACCAGAGGTGACTCATACAGATGATTTTTGTGTATTGATGGATGTCACTGCCAGTCTGGCTCTGTTTGGTGGCCCTGGCGCTATTTGTCGACAAATACACGCATGTATTCGTACACTGGGCTTTACCGTCACCATGGGCGCAGCACCCACTGCTATGGCAGCATGGCTGCTTTCAAGAGCACCAGACAACAATCCAGCTATTCGTGCAAGACGTGCCATCCAGGCTGGCACCATGGAACGGTACCTGAATTGTCTGCCTGTTCTGCTGTTACCGTCTGCTAATGCCTATGCTGAATGGCTTCAAGGGATAGGCTGTAACACCATAGGACAGTTGCGTCAACTGCCCCGGGCAGGATTACAGCGTCGTACCAATAAGCGATTGCTGGAAGCGATAGATAAAGCGTATGGTCTGGCACCTGAACTCTTTGAATGGATTAAAGCACCGCTAACATTCTCCGCGCGACTGGAAACCCATGATCGTATTGAGCATACGGAAGCGCTGTTGTTTGGCTCTCACCGCCTGCTATTGCAGTTGCTAGGTTGGTTGGTTTCCCTACAAAAGGCGGTTTCCTGCTTTGTACTTTTTCTGGAACACGAAAGAGGTCGTGCTGCTATTGCACCAACACGAATAGAAATCGCATTGGCAGAACCCGCATGGCATGAAGACCATCTGATTCACCTCTTAAAAGAACGGTTAGGGAGGATAGAACTGACTGCTCCGGTCATCGCACTGCGTCTTGAAGTCATACAGTTAGCCGATATGCTGCCTCCCACTCATGCACTGTTTCCTGAGCCAGGTGGTTCCCCAGAGGATCATAATCGCCTGCTCGAGTTATTAGTGGCACGACTGGGTAAAGATAACGTCCTGACACTGTCCCCTCTGGCAGATCATCGGCCTGAACGTGCCAATTGCTGGGTATCCGTGGCGACCCAATGTCCCAGGCAGAATGTTTACCATGGCGACTTTGAGCGTCCGTTCTGGTTGTTGGAAAAACCGATACCACTTTTAGTGAGGGATAACCGGCCATTCTATGGCTCTGCACTCAAGATGATCAAAGGCCCTGAGCGTATTGAAAGTGGTTGGTATGACGATGCTATGGTCGCTCGTGACTACTATATTGCACAGGGAAACGATGCGACATGCTACTGGGTCTATCTGGAGAGGACATCCGATCCTTGCTGGTTCCTGCATGGATTATTTGCCTGATTTGTGTTCATCACCATGCTAAAACCTTCTTTATTACCAGCCTACGCTGAACTTCAAACCCTGACGCATTACAGTTTTCTGCATGGCGCCTCCTCACCGGAAGACTTGATTCAGCGTGCCGCCAAGCTCGATTATCATGCCATTGCGATTACCGATGAATGTAGTGTCTCTGGCATCGTCAAAGCACACGTGGAAGCAAAAAAACATGATATTCATCTGATTATCGGTAGCCAGATACGCATTACACCAGAGCATCACGCATCACCTTTTCTATTGATCGTATTGGCGATGAATAAAAATGGTTATGGAAACCTATGCGAACTGATCACCGTCGGACGCACCAGAGCAGAAAAAGGCAGCTATCTCATCAAGCCTGAAGACATTGCTCACCCAACAGGTGATTTGTCACACCTAAAAGGGATGCCAGACTGCCAGCTCATACTGGCACCTGCCTATGGCATTGATGCAGAAACGCTTGCCTTGCAAGCCGCCTGGCTGGTGCACACCTGTCCAGGGCGCGCACGTATTGGCTTAAGTCTGCATCACCGATCCAAGGATGAACGTCACAAACAAGTGATCGACGATGTCGCTCAGCAATATGGTTTGCCAGTCGTTGCCACAGGGGATGTATGCATGCACGTGCGGTCGTACAAGCCCGTACAAGACACCATGACCGCCATCCGTCATGGGCTCACTATTTCTGAATGTGGATACAAACTAGCACCGAATGCCGAGCAACATTTACGCTCACGTTTCCGGATAGGAAATCTGTATAGCAGGGAATCTCTGGACGAAACACTCAGAGTTGCCGGACTGTGTACGTTTTCATTAGATGAGCTGAAGTACGAGTATCCGGAAGAATTTGTTCCTGCGGGTGAAACAGTGACCAGCTATCTCCGGAGAGAAAGCTATGTGGGTGCCAATTGGCGTTTTCCTGCGGGTATTCCTGGCAACGTGCAATCTCAACTTGAATATGAATTAAAACTCATTGAAGAGCTCAAGTACGAACCTTATTTTTTAACAGTGTATGACATCGTACGGTTTGCAAGAAGCCAACACATCCTTTGTCAAGGGCGCGGGAGCGCAGCCAATTCGACCGTTTGCTATTGCTTAGGCATTACCGAAGTCGATCCAGCTCGGGGAACCATGTTATTTGAACGTTTTATCTCAAAGGAAAGAAACGAGCCACCAGATATTGACGTAGATTTTGAGCATCAGCGTCGCGAAGAAGTGATTCAGTATATCTACAATAAATACGGCCGCCTGAGAGCTGCCTTAACGGCAGTGATCATTTCTTATCGCCCAAAGAGCGTTTTGCGTGATGTTGGTAAGGCTCTGGGTATAGATCTCGCGATCGTAGAAAAAGTGGCGAAAGCCCGCAATGGCTGGGGAGGCAGTGCTGACCTTGTGCAACGCTTGCAGGACTGTGGTTTTGACCCTGACTCGGCAATCGCACAAAAGTGGGCAGACATCGCCGATAAAATGATGAAATTCCCCCGGCACATGTCACAACATCCGGGTGGATTTGTGATCTCCCATGAGAAATTATCACGCCTTGTTCCGATAGAAAACGCTGCAATGGAAGATCGTAGTATCGTGCAGTGGGATAAGGATGATCTGGATGCTGTTGGATTACTCAAGATTGATATTCTCGCTCTGGGGATGCTCAGTTGCATACGGCGTACTCTCGATCTGGTTTCTGAACAGAGAGGTGAACGTTTCGAGTTATCCGATATTCCGGCAGAAGACCAGGCAACGTATGACATGATTTGTGCTGCCGATACCATTGGCGTTTTTCAGATAGAGTCGCGCGCACAGATGTCCATGCTGCCTCGCCTGCGACCGAGAACTTATTATGATCTGGTCATCGAAGTGGCCATTATCAGACCGGGCCCGATACAAGGCGGTATGATTCAGCCCTACCTGAGACGCCGATTAGGCATGGAGCCAGTCACGTATCCAAGTAAAGACATGGAAGCGGTCTTGTCCAGAACATTGGGAGTGCCGATTTTCCAGGAACAGGTGATGCAGATCGCCATGGTAGCAGCGGGTTTCAGCGCAGGGGAAGCTGATGCGCTACGAAGAGCCATGGCGGCATGGAAACGGAAAGGCAATCTTGAGCAGTTTGAACGTCAGCTCACCGAAGGCATGGCCGAACGTGGCTATGCACCAGAGTTTGCTGTCAGTATTATTGGGCAGATTCGAGGCTTTGCTGAATACGGATTTCCTGAAAGCCATGCAGCCAGCTTTGCATTGCTTGCCTATGCCAGTTCTTGGCTCAAGTGCCATGAGCCAGCGGCATTTCTTTGCGCCCTGTTAAATAGCTTCCCCATGGGATTTTATTCGAGATCAACTTTAGTACAAGACGGACAGCGACATGGTTTGACCGTGAGACCCGTTGATGTATGCATTAGTACCTGGGATACCAGCCTGGAATTCATGACCAATCAACAGCACGCAGTTCGGCTTGGACTCAATAATATCAACGGACTTCAGCAAGAAACTGCCTGGCGCATCGAAGAGGCCAGAGCCATTCAACGATTCACGAATGTCAGTGATCTGACAGACAGGGCGAAACTCAATAGCAATGATATTCAGGCGTTGGCTAAAGCGAATGCTCTGGAATCACTGGCAGGTCATCGCCGCCAAGCCTTATGGCAGTCGGTTGTGAGTATTCCAGACAAAGGATTGTTGAGAGATGCTCGTGTCCATGAAGACGAACTCACACTGTCGGCACCAATGGAAGGAGAAACGATGGTCGCTGATTATCAAAGTCTGGGCCTGACATTGGGGCGACATCCATTAGCGTTACTTCGGGAGCAGCTACGGAGCATGAAATTCTTGAGTTCTAACGTTTTGTCGAGCAGTAGAGACGGTATGTTTGCAAGAGGGTGTGGAATAGTGACTGTACGCCAGCGGCCCCAGACAGCAAAAGGCGTAGTATTTTTAACGATCGAGGATGAGGCAGGAACAGTCAACGTGATTTGCTGGCCAGATATAGTGGAACAGTTCCGTCGCGAGATTTATGGTGCTTCACTGATCGGCGTATACGGACGCTGGCAGAGCCAGAATAATGTGAAGCATCTGATAGCGATGCGACTCGTAGACCTGACCCATCTGTTGGGGGAGCTTGCGACCAGAAGCAGGGATTTTTGTTAAGAAGAGAGTTCAAGTCATTCGTGACGCAAAGCAACAATCGGATCCATTCGTGCGGCTCTGCGTGCTGGGAAAAATCCAAAGATGACTCCGATAAAGGCCGAGAACATAAGTGACAGCAGATTGATCGTGGTGTCGAAGATATAGGGTACGCTCATCACGCCAGACAGAATATAGGATGCAGCGGTAGCAATCAATATACCGATTACACCACCAAGTGCAGACAGTACTACGGCTTCAATCAGGAATTGCAACAATACCTCGTTTTCTAATGCACCGACTGCAAGGCGAAGACCAATTTCGCGTGTACGCTCAGTAACACTGACAAGCATGATATTCATAATACCGATACCACCGACCAAGAGACTCACCGCCGCGACTGCCCCAAGCAAGCTCGTCAGTACGCCCATGGTACTTGAGAGGGTTTCTGCTAATTGCTGGGTATCAAAGATATTGAAGTTATCATCATCGCCCTCAGCCAGTTTTCGCCGTTCGCGCATCAATTGCCGCAAGCTGGCTTTGAGTGGTGTGCTGTCAGCACCATCTTGCATTGAGATCGATAGCATATCGACACGGCGACTGCCGGTAACGCGACGCTGCAGTGTGTGCAATGGTAACAGTACTGTGTCATCCTGGTCTCCCATGCCACTTTGCCCTTTGGCGGCGAGAATACCAATCACGGTGCATGAGAATTGTTTCACTCTCAATAATTCTCCCAGACCGGTGCGTCCCGGGGTTCCGCTATAAATTTCACGCCGGACTGTCTCACCAATAATGCAAACGGCTGCACCGGCCCGCTGCTCATCCGCCTCGAAAATGCGTCCGCTGGCCAGTTTCCAGTTGCCGGTATTAAACCATTCGTTGCTGCTGCCGGTAACGCTGGTGACCCAGTTGCGACCATTAGCGACAACAGTGACGCTGGCGCGACCTTGGGGAGCCACCGCAGCAATTCCACCGATCTGTGATTGAATGGCGACCGCATCCGCCTCAGTAAAGTGAGGAACTCCTGCCCCTCCACCCCCACCGCCGGCAGGGCCGCGCTGCCCTGGGTTGATTATCAGCAGATTGGTACCCAGGCTGGTAATCTGCATCTCGATTGCCTGGGTCGCACCTTTACCCAATGTCACCATCGTGATGACTGCACCAACGCCGATGACGATACCCAGGATCGTCAGAAAGGAACGCAACATGTTGCGTTGGACTGATCGTAACGCCAGCATGAAAACGGAGAAAAGCATCAAGTACTCTTGGCAGTCGCCAATAATTCTGGCATCGATGTGATGGAATGAGGATTCATTTCGTCATTAGCAATGCATCCATCGACGAAGATTATTTTGCGTCGTGCATAGGCAGCCATGTCTGGTTCGTGTGTCACCATCAGGATAGTGATTCCGTGATCCCGGTTAAGTGCCAGCAATAAGCCCATGATTTCGTGGCTGCGCTGAGTGTCAAGATTACCTGTTGGTTCATCTGCCAGCACCACATCTGGTTCAGTCACAATGGCTCGCGCAATAGCCACGCGCTGTTGCTGACCACCTGAAAGTTCTGCCGGAGTATGTTGTTCCCAACCACCTAGTCCGACTGATTGTAAGGCTTTGGCTGCAGCAGCACGACGCGCGGCGGCGTTATCGCCACGATAGAGTAGTGGTAATTCCACATTTTCTTGTGCTGAGGTGCGTGCCAACAGATTGAAGCCCTGAAAAACAAAGCCGAGAAAACGCCGCCGCAATCGCGCCCGTTGATCGCGGGACAGTGCTTCAACATGTATACCCTTAAATAAGTACTGCCCGCTACTTGGGGTATCGAGACAACCCAAAATATTCATGGCAGTTGATTTTCCCGATCCGCTCGGACCACTGATAGCGACAAACTCACCTGCATGTATAACGAGGTCGATGCCTTTGAGCGCCATCAGTTCAGCCTCGCCGCTGCCATAACGCTTTGTAACACCTAAGAGAGTGATCAACGGAGCACCCGTTTCCCGCCGCTCGTCAATGGAGCCTGTCGGTGATTGAACTGATGTAGTTTTATCGACCTTATTCATTTTGACTCCGGCATCTTTTGATCCGTGATGACCAGCATACCAACCTGAAGATCACCGCCAATAATCTCTGTCATACGACCATCACTGATACCGGGTGTCACTGCCACGGCGACCGCGACATCATCACGCAATACCCATACCTGCCTGGCGGCGGAAGTACTTGCACCAGATGCTGCAGATTTTCGATTGCTATTCCCAGGAATACGCGGGATCAGGCTAGATGCGATTCCTTTTTTTGCTGAAGCCTCCGCCACAACAGTTGGTTTGAAGCGCAAAGAGGTATTGGGAACCATCAGTACGTTTTTTCGTTCTGTGGCGATAATAGAAGCTGTCGCAGTCATTCCCGGACGCAGACTCAGGTCTGAATTATCTACATCAAGGTAGGTCAGGTATGTCACCACGGCATCGGTAATTGTCGAACCAAACCCGACTCTGGTGATACGTGCCGGGAAATTGCGACTTAGATAAGCACTCACGGTGAAGGTGGCTTCTTGTCCGACTTTCACTGCACTGACATCGGCTTCGTCTACATAAATCCATAACCGTAACTTGGTCAAATCTTCGGCAACAGTGAACAATGTGACTGCCTGAAACGAAGCCGCTACTGCATTACCAGGATCGACGGTGCGGGTGAGCACCACACCATCCGCAGGTGCGCGGATTGATGCTTTGGAAAGGTTAATCTGGTCGGTGGATAATGCAGCTTGTGCATCTTTTACACCGGCACGAGCGCTGGCATCGTCTGCGTCGGCACGTGTTAATGTCGCGTGAGCGGAATCCAGTTCTGCCTTAGAGGGAACCTTACCAGCGGATAGCCTCGCTACCTCGTCCAGACGATTCATGCTTGCTGTTGCTTCCTTGATTGTGGCAGATGTTTGCGCAACCTTTGATTTCGCTGCCGCCAGCGTAGCGCTTGAGCGCAAAATTTGATCACGTAATTTTGCAGTGTCTAACTCGACCAGCACGTCTCCCTTCCGGATCTTATCATTAACGTCTACATTGACTTTCAGTACGGTTCCAGAGAGCTCACTACCAATATTAATTGATCGCGTTGGTTGCAGCGTGCCATTCGCTGTGACAGTTAGTCTGAGATCGCCGCGTGTGGTCGCCTGCGTGTGGTAACTTGGCGTTGCGTTTTGTATTTGCAGCACTTGCCACCACCATATACCGCTAGCACTCATTAAAATCAAAATCATACCAATCCATAACGCTGGACGCCGGAACCAGGGAGGTAACGCGGGCTCGGCGAGCAAGGCAGAAAGATCAGCGCTGGATTGTATTTTCGGCGGCACTTTGCCGTCAGTCAATTCGGAAGTTTTTTCAGCATGAGATTTTGCAGCCGCCTTTGCCGCCACTTTAGCCGTTGCTTTTGCAATCGCCTTTTCGGTGACTTTTGCGATCGTTTTTTGAGAAAGTATTGGTGTCTGTATAGAAGCGGTAGATGCCTCAGTAGGCGCCGACAATCCATCACCAGGTGTGGGCGCATTCATCGTGTGGAATTCCGGTTTTTGTTGCCTTGGATGGCAATGTTGGATGAGATGGGGACAAAAGCGCTCCTATGAACAGCATCAGCATTCCAACCGCCACCGAGTGCTTTGTATAGGCGAATATGATCACTACTCACTTCTGCTTGAGCACTCGCCAAACTATCTTGAATATTCAGCTGAGTGCGCTGGGTTTCCAGGACAATCTGGAAATCAACTAATCCTGTACTGAAACGCTGCCGAGCCAATAGCGACGCAGTAGTGGCTGCGTCGCTGGCATGCTGCAGACTGACCAAGCGTTGACGATCATTTTGCAACGCTATCAATGCATCTTCCACCTCTTTGAGTGCGGTTAATATGACAGATTCATAGGACAAACGTAACTGATCACACACCGCTTGTTGTGAACGTATCTGTGCACGCAGGGCACCACCATCAATGATGGGTATCGCTACATTGGTGATGAGTGAACTCACCATCGATGAACTATTGGTTAATGTGCCAAGAGTGAGTGAGTTGGCACCGAGTGAGCCAGCGAGAGAAAAACTGGGCATGCGTGCTGCCTTGGCCTGTGCAACGTAGGCAAGTGCCGCCACCATTTTTAATTCTGCAGTACGGACATCTGCTCGTTGACGCAAAGTTTCTGCTGGGATGCTCATCGTGAGATGAGCCTCTACTTGTGGCACTGGCAATTTGGTCGATAATAACGAAGCCAGTGCTGTTGGCGGTCTGCCTGTCAGTATCGCTAACGTATGACGTGTTTGACGGATAGTCGTTTGTAACGTCGGCAGCAGAGCGCGAGTCTGCTCAGTCTGGGAGCGTGCTTGTTCCGATTCCAATATGGTCACCAAACCGGCCTGTTGGCGCCATTGTGTAATTCGCAAGGTATCTTCTTGGCTCACCAGATTTTCGCTTGCGATCATCATTCGTGCTTCTGCATTTCGCAGCGTAATATAACTTAAGCCTGCCTCCGCAGCGATTGATACTTGCACATCACCCAAGCTAGCCATACTGGATTGAGCCGTCGCATCGGCAGCATTGATAGCGCTACGGTGAAAGCCAAAAAGATCAGGTATCCAATTGGCACTGACGCCAACTTGGAAAATATTGCTTGTATTTTTACCATTTTGAGCATCATGTTGCGCCGAGGCTGAACCGCTAAGCGATGGCCATAACGCGGCTGCAGCAACATCACGCAAAGCCCACGCCTGCCTTAAAGATGCCTGTGCTATGTTGATATTGGTATTATTTTGCAGCGTGTGGGCGATCAGTATATCGAGGACAGGGTCATTAAAATTTTTCCACCACTCCACAAGCGAGGTAGGGCTATTTTGTGTTTCATTTGATGTCTCTGTCGCAGTGGTCGTAGCTGTAGCCGTTGTCCAAGATGCAGGAATTTTAAAAGAGAGAGTTTGCTCATGCAGGTCTGATGTCGATACGCATGCACATAGTGCATATAACGGCACGAGCAAGGTGATGAGTCTGGATAAGTGCGACAAATACCGAACCATCAACGAGGAATCTGTGTATCCGTACTGCATACGCGTACTGTAAATAATCGGCATATGGGCGCGCCTAAGTGGTACGGATGACGCAGACGCGTATGTGAATGAACCTTGTGATGCTGGTCGACATAAGGTGTTCATCCTTTGGTATATGTGCAAGAAACGTCTGTTTCTTTCTTGCGGAAACCATATACCGAGCCTACGCAAAAGTTTCAGTCGACACCGTGCGGTAACACACTTTGTGCTTATCAGCTCATTGAACAGTCGGTGTGGGCTCAGTTCAAACAAAGGAAAGTCAAAAAAATCGAGAATGACTGGCAGCCACGTTCTTAGTGATAATCAATAGGTGGGTATGGCCTTGACCATTTCGGCAAGCGGTATCGCGCCATATGTCTGTGGCTGGCCAAAAGGTTGTAAATCGTTCCCTATCCCAAGGACGCAGCGGTCAGCGACGTTCCTGAGTTCACAATAACGGATGCTGCCAATGTTATATATCCCGCAAAAAGGAGATAAGTTGGTCGGGTGTAAATTTAAGCCTGCTCTACCTGTCTCTGTAGAGCCGCATGTGATATGCGTATCAGCGAGGGATTCAGGTCTATCGCCAGAATGAATGCTGATCAGATAGAGACTCTGCTATCGACACAACGCGATTGACCAGTAGTTTCATTCAATTCTATAGAAAACCGCTGCTCTTGCACCTGGCTTATTTCATCGGTCGTGTTGGCAGGGCTGGAAATAGCCAGAACTTATGTCGATACTCAGGGGGTTAGATAAATATACTGGCCAAGCCTTCGCAAATCAGAAATCAGGCCGTCCGCTTGACTTTCTCTTGTCTATTGCCTCGGAACGGGGCTGGACTAGCAAGGGAAACGCGGATATGTGGTTATTATTCATCATGAGTTCGGTGATGTCGCTCACTCATAATGCCGCCTACGCAGCCAATAAAAAGCACAACTACTGTCACCAAACAGACTGCTTGAAATGAAAGCGCACATATTGCCAGCGTACTGAGCTCCATGATTTTTCTCCTTACATGGTCTCATCATAGTCGAAAAAAACACTGGTTACTTACAGATGGCTGAGATTGACCGGCTGACAATGAGGTGCGGTACGAGCACGGACTCAATACGTTGTCATAGTGTTGCCGTCTGTCGGGCTTTATCGGAACGATATTGTGTAAGTCCTGCTTGTAATATTTTTCTCAAAAAAATGATCTGTGTTTGACAGCGAACAGACCATACAACAGATGAGTCTTAGGCTAAATTTTCCTCAACTGTAAAAAGAGAAAAAAATGAAAACCGATGAAAAATTGAAAGAAGACGTTAATGCTGAATTGAAATGGGAGCCATCTATTAATGCCGCAAGAATTGGCGTAGAGGTCAAGGATGGCATCGTCAATTTGACTGGTCACGTCGACAGCTACTCAGAAAAACTGGAAGTCGAGCGCGCTACTCAGCGTGTAACTGGTGTCAGGGCACTTTCCGTTGAAATCGAAATTGATTTGCCTGGTGCCAGCCAAAGAAATGATAGTGACATCGCCAGTACGGCACAAAACGTTTTGGGTTGGATGTCAATTTTGCCGTACGGTGCAATCAAAATCATGGTTGAAAATGGCTGGATTACCCTCTCTGGCGAAGTTGATTGGGAGTTTCAAAAGGTAGCGGCAGTCGTTGCAGTTCGTTATCTGATGGGCGTCAGAGGTGTGAGCGACGATATCCAGATCAAAAGCAAAGTGTCTTCTGGCGTAGTCCAATCAGAAATAGAAGCAGCATTAAAACGTAGTGCCATGGATGACGCAAAAAAAATTAATGTCGTAGTCAATAATGCCAATGTGACTCTCTCCGGAAAAGTTGGAAACTGGGCAGAGCGTGAATCTGCACGCCATGCTGCATGGGGCACCCCTGGTGTTAAAAAAGTGGTCGACAACATGACTTTGTCCTACTAGTCCTCCAGCTAATGCAGCATCTTTACTCATCTTTATTGATGCTGTTAGCCACTTTAATACTTATGCATTTTTCCAAATTTTCTACCAGGGCAAATCATGGATATCAATAATTCACCCGTCTACATTTATAACACCCACCAAGAAGCAGAAGAGGCTATTCGCTCGCTTGGTAAGTCTGGATTTGATGTAAAAAAATTGTCCCTCATTGGCAAGGGGTATCACAGTGAAGAACAGCCTATAGGTTTTTATACGATTGGAGACAAAATTAAAACCTGGGGTGGGAATGGTGCTTTTTGGGGGGGAATCTGGGGGCTGCTGATGGCGCCAGCTGTGTTTTTTCTGCCTGGCGTGGGACTACTGGCTATGGCTGGCCCGGTAGTAACAACCTTGATTGCAGCAATGGAAGGCGCAGTGGTTGTTGGTGGCCTGTCTGCATTAGGTGCAGCACTGACTCAAATAGGCGTCTCAGATAATCAGGTAGTGAAATACGAGATGGCACTCAAAGTTGACAAATACATTCTCATGGTACATGGCAATGCAGATGACTTGGCGCATGTGCATTCAGTCTTGTCTGATTCCGTAGCCGTAATCTGAGACATATTCAACAAAGGAATTATCATGACTAAAATGATCGGTATTGATCTGGGAACCACCAATTCCTGTGTTGCAGTGATGGAAAATGGCAAGCCAAAAGTCATAGAGAATTCTGAAGGTGCGCGTACCACGCCATCAATCATTGCATACCAGGCAGATGGTGAAATTCTTGTTGGCGCACCGGCTAAGCGGCAGGCTGTCACTAATCCCAAAAACACTTTGTACGCAGTCAAGAGATTGATAGGCCGCAAATTTGATGAAAAAGAAGTGCAGAAAGATATTGCGCTGATGCCGTTTAATATTCTCAAAGCAGATAATGGCGACGCCTGGATAGCCGTACGTGACAAGAAACTGGCTCCCCCGCAGATTTCAGCTGAAATTCTGCGCAAAATGAAGAAGACAGCAGAAGATTATCTCGGTACAGAAGTGACGGCAGCAGTTATTACCGTACCTGCTTATTTTAATGACGCTCAACGACAGGCGACCAAGGATGCTGGGCGCATTGCAGGGCTGGAAGTAAAACGAATTATTAATGAGCCCACCGCAGCTGCCCTTGCATTTGGCATGGATAAAAATGAGAAAGGTGATCGCAAGATCGCCGTCTACGATCTTGGCGGGGGCACTTTCGACGTATCTGTTATAGAAATTGCAGAGTTGGCGGGTGAACGTCAGTTTGAAGTTTTATCCACTAACGGAAATACATTTTTGGGCGGAGAAGATTTCGATCAGCGCATTATTGATTACATCATCGAAGAATTTAAAAAGGTACACGGGCTCGATCTGAAAAAGGATCCTATCGCACTACAACGTATCAAGGCCTCGGCAGAACGTGCAAAGATAGAGTTATCTTCGGCTCAGCAAACGGAGATTAATGAGCCATATATTGCGATGGCAAACGGTGCACCAATCCATCTGTCACAAAAGATGACAAGAGCAAAGCTGGAATCCTTGGTTGAAGAATTGATCAACGCGACTATAGAGCCATGTCGGATTGCAATCCAGGATGCTGGTATCAAAGTGAGCGATATTGACGATATTATTCTCGTCGGTGGTATGACGCGCATGCCAAAAGTTCAGGAAAAAGTAAAAGAATTTTTTGGCAAAGAGGCACGCAAAGATGTCAATCCTGATGAAGCCGTTGCCGTCGGTGCTGCGATTCAAGGAGCCGTATTATCTGGTGATCAAAAAGATTTGTTATTGCTGGATGTTACACCCTTATCACTCGGCATCGAAACAATGGGCGGCGTGATGACCAAGATGATACAAAAAAATACTACTATTCCTACCAAATTCAGTCAGATATTTTCAACCGCAGACGACAACCAGTCTGCTGTAACAATCAAGGTGTACCAGGGAGAGCGGGAAATCGCTGCCGGTAATAAGACATTGGGAGAATTTAACCTGGAAGGAATTCCACCTTCGTCACGCGGCACTCCTCAGATAGAAGTCAGTTTTGATATTGATGCTAACGGCATACTACATGTGGGTGCCAAAGACCAAGCTACCGGCAAAGAAAATAAGATTACGATCAAGGCAAACTCCGGCCTCACAGAAGCAGAGATACAGACGATGGTAAAAGATGCTGAATTAAATGCAGAGGAAGACAGAAAATTAAAACAACTCGCAGAGTCGCGCAATCAGGCCGACACTTTGGTTCACAGCGTCAGTAAATCATTACGTGAGCATGGTGAAAAATTGAGCACGCTCGATAAGGAAAAATTTAATACCGCTATCAAAGAATTAGAGACTGCTATGCTCGGAAATAATCAGTCGGAGATAGATACTAAACGGCCCGCCTTATCCAGTATTGCGCAAGAGTTGAATACAAAAATGAATGACGAATCAAACGAACAACAGCGACAAGAAGATAAGCAAGCATCTTCTGATATGCATTATGAAAAGCAAGAAGGTATCGTTGATGCAGACTTCGAAGAAGTAAAAAAGAAAAGTTGACCAGCTCCCGCTCTCAGCTTAATTGCTGCTGCTTACGCAGATAGGGTGGGAGGTTGTATAGATTATTGTTGTTAGCAACGCTGTATCTTCTGGGGGGTATGGCTAACGGCATCGCAGTGGTATAGCGTAAAATGGTACAGCATGGTGACAGTTCAGCAACTAAAGCCAGTACGAAAGATATAACGACTTTACTCACTTATCTTGAAATTGATGATGTTTTAAAAAGGCGAAATGAAAGCAGTACTGTTATCCTTATTTTTCTTCAGTGCTACTTGCACACTATCTGGCGGCGTTGTTGCTGAAGAAGCCATGACCGTTAAAGATGCTAATCCGACCTTGGAATCTGCTACCAGTGGGAATTGGGGAGTACGTAGCCAATTTACGTATGTCAATCAATGGCACTCTGATTTCAGGGCGCTTTATGATGGACAAAATAGTATGGGGCGTGCTGCAAGTAATACCAACACGACAGACCTTACTTTATTTATCGGTCGTCGTTTGTGGAAAAATGGTGAATTTTGGATCAACCCTGAAATTGATCAAGGTTTTGGCCTCAGTAATACCGTTGGTATGGCCGGTTACCCCAGTGGTGAAGCGTACAAAATAGGTCAAAACCGTCCTTATGTTCGCTTGCCACGCGCATTCGTCCGACATGTCATACCTCTGGATGGTGAGCCTCAAGCCGTTGAGGAAGGTATAAACCAATTCGCTAATCACTATAGTGCCAATAATATCGTGGTTACCTTCGGCAAATTTGCCGTCGTTGATATTTTTGATAACAACAGTTATGCCCATGATGCTCGTTCGGATTTCCTCAATTGGTCGATTATTGATTCAGGTACATTCGATTACGCAGCAGATCCTTGGGGTTTTACCAATGGACTGTCGATAGAGTGGAATCAAAGCAATTGGAGTTGGCGTGGTGCTATGTTCCAAATGTCGCAGGTGCCAAATCAGAAAATTACTGGAGTCCATGTTTACCCGCATAGTGTTGTCGCTGAAATAGAACATCGTCATGAATGGGCTGGTCATCCAGGTAAATTCAAACTGTTATTCTTTCTGAACGAAAGCCATATGGGAGCCTATCGCGATGCGACCCGTCTTGGAATGGCAACTAATTCGGTACCAGATACCGCATTGGTTCGTCATAACAGTTCGAACCCTGGTTTATCGGTGAATGTTGAGCAAGAGTTAGCGAGTGATTTTGGCGCATTCCTTCGTATGGGAATCAACAGTGGTAAGAAAGAAACGTACGAATTTACTGATATCAATCGTTCAATATCTGGGGGCTTGTCGTTACAGGGAATGCGATGGAACAGATCAGGCGACAGAGTAGGGCTTGCGGGTGCCATCAATGCTTTATCTTCCGATGCGAAGGCATATTTCTCTGCCGGCGGCAGCGGTATCCTGATTGGTGACGGTAAACTGAATTATGGGACTGAACGAATTGTCGAAGCCTATTATTCAGCGGTACTCACTCATAATCTGAAACTCTCTTTCGACTACCAGCATGTGACAAATCCTGCTTATAACCGTGATCGAGGGCCAGTGACCATTTATGCTCTTCGCTTGCACGCAGAACTGTGAATACAATCATAACGATTGAGTTTATGCTGATACCAGCTTATTCAGCACCTGCCGATATATACGATGCGCTGATGTATGTATTAAAAATAATTTTAATACATACATCAAAAATAAAGTAAGTTCACATTCAAGTGTGGTGGCAGTCGCTGCAGGCCAAGCCATATCGCTTCCATTCTATCGTAAGCATGCGATCCAGGGACGACGCATCATGGCGATGCTGAAAGGCAACCTCGCCATCATTATGCCCATCTAGGTTCAACCGAGCGTAACCATCCCGGACGAAACGTGGCGTTGGCAAGATAGTTAGATAGAGCGCGTACCTGGTGCGATCCGACATAATCCCAATGGTCAGTGCCTGAAATCGAAAATGGATCATATGGCACGTCATTTTTTCCTTTTGGATCTCGTCGGCGAATATAGAGAAACCGGCACGAAATAGTTGAAGCTTCGTAAACTGGTTACACGATTAGTTTTCTGGCGCGCTGTTCAACAACTGCTCAAGTACTTCGATGCGGTGTCGGTGAGGTGTCGTGATGGCATAAAAGCGTTCTTGCAGCGCCGTGGACTGGCCCACCGAAACGAGAATTCCCGCGCGCAGTTCATCCTGCACTACCACCTCGGGCAACAAGGTCAGCCAGCCACTGTCGCGGGCAATCAGGCGAAGCATGGCCATGTCATCCACCTCCGCTCGTAGTCTGGGATTAACACCGGCAGTTGCACATAACGCATCGAATTGAGCACGTAAGGCATGGCGCGGACCCGGCAATGCAATATCTAAGCCATTCAGGTCCTCCGGAATTCGCAGGCTTTGTGATGCCCAATGGCTCGCGGGACCGACCAGCGAGATCAACTGGCTACCCAAAAAACGGCAGTGCAATGGTCGATCAGGATCAGCTGGAACAGTCTCATTGGCCAATACCACGTCCAACTGGTGCTGCACCAGCCGGGTAAGTAGCCCCTCCAATAATCCAGATTCCAGCGTTAGCACGACGGCTGGGTTTGTGAGCGCAGGTCGAATCCAGTTTTCCTGATAATTGCGTGACAGGGTGGCAACACTGCCCACGCGTAGGCGAGCAATTCCGGCTGAGCGACCTTGCAAGCGCCCCAGCATTTCCTGGCCGAGGCCAAAAATGTTGTCGGCATACGCCTGCACAAGTTGCCCTGTGTCGGTCAGGATAAGACGGCGGCCTTCACGGATAAACAAGTCTTCGCCTATGCGTTTTTCTAATTGGCGGATCTGAGCCGAAACCGCTGATTGCGAGGTGTGCAATTCCTCTGCAGCCCGGGTCAGATGCCCGAGTTTGGCTACTCGCCAGAAATAGAAAAGGTGATGAAAATTGAGTTGCCCAAGCAGAATCATTCGTTTTTTTATATTAAATTGTTCTTATTATTCTATTTTACAGAATTTTTTTTCCGAAGCATCATCCTCGCAATGAATTTAAATAGGGTCATGCGATGGATACACTTCAAGTGTTGTATTTAATTTGTGCCTTGGCACCTGTGATTTTAATGGCGGCGCTGGCAGTAGCGGCTCGACTGAACTCGATCTCGACCCCGAGACTATGGCGTTTATTTCAATGGGTTTCGATTGCCGCGCTGGTAAGTACAGGTTTATTACTTCCTTTAGTAAGTAAAGGTGCACAATGGCCTGGCGTAATAACTGCAACTGCTTTGAGCCTGATCATCGCTTTGCTGGTGCAACTGTTAGGCACGGTCATTGGTGCATTTTCCGCGCGTTACTTGACGGGTGAACCCGGTCAGCAGCGGTATGTCAGCGCCTTGGCCTGTGTATTAGCCAGTGTTCACCTTCTCCTGGTGGCAGATCACTGGCAGTTACTCATAGCAGCCTGGGCATCAGTGGGAATAGCCCTACAGCAATTACTGTGTTTTTACTCGGATCGCCCGTTCGCCCTGCTTGCTGCGCACAAAAAGCGTATTGCTGATCGCTTGGCTGACGTGATGCTGATCGGCGCCGCCGCACTGGCATGGATCGAAGTCGGCAGCGGCTCGCTTTCAGCGTTATGGCTACATATTGCTCAGCACGGCATGTCCTTGCCCCTGCAATCGAGCGCCGTCTTACTCGTGTTGGCCGTGATACTGCGCACTGCCTTGTTACCAGTACACGGCTGGCTAATCCAGGTGATGGAGGCGCCGACCCCAGTTTCTGCATTGTTGCATGCGGGCGTGGTCAATTTGGGCGGTTTTGTCATCATCCGCTTCGCACCTATGTTAGAACAAGCAACCACAGCGCGTATGTTGTTATTGGCATTTGGTCTGGCGACTGCCGTACTGGCAGGCATGGTGATGCTGACTCGTATCAGCATCAAGGTCCGCCTGGCGTGGTCAACCGTTGCGCAGATGGGCTTCATGCTACTTGAATGCGCGCTCGGCCTTTATACCCTGGCTGCCTTGCATCTTATTGGTCATTCACTCTACAAGGCTCATGCCTTCCTGTCGGCATCGACCGCCGTGCGTCAAACCCGAGCGCAGGTTCTGCGTGGTGCTTCACCACCTAGTGCCACCAGTCTGGTACTGGCACCAGTGCTGACAATTTTCACCGTACTCTTGGTACAGACACTGGCGGGGCAAACATCCTGGCCTTGGTGGTGGAGTTTGATACTTGGTCTCGCATGGGCACCCATGCTGTGGTTACCTGCGGCGCAAACCGGCTGGTCAACACGAGCAGTACAAATTTTTTTCGGGTTCTTAATGGTGACTGGCCTGACACTGGCTGCAACTGCCGCTCATGCGCTACCTTTCGGGCTCGAAGACGCCCCTCACCGAGAACTCGGTCTGATCGCACTGATAGGTATGGCTGCCTTGTCCTTCTTTCAAGCGCTGCTGCAAGGGCGACCGCAGCTGCTGACGCATTGGCGTCGTTGGAGCTACGCCGGTTTTTATCTGGACGAGGCCTACACGCGTCTAGCCCTGCACATTTGGCCAACTCGCTGGATGCCTCAGGCAACCACGCAGATTCAGCCTAAATCTGCCACATAGCCGCTCGCTGATCCTGCGCACTGAACTGACAAACTGGAGAAACTTATGATCGACATACTGACTAGCGACACAAAGCCGAATACGGCGCTTCCTGCTCCAGCCGTTTCAGATATTGAGACAATCCATGCGCGGATAGAGCTCGCCTGCAGTCAAGCCTGTTACACGATTGCACCGGCGTGGCCCCTAGATCGCGCCATCGCAGTCAATCCACATTGGTCACGCATTAATATGCCGGTACGCCGGGTCGCTGCACGGATGGCTGTTCTCGGTGGCATCCAAGTATTTCCTTCTCAAGATCAGCAACTGAAAGCGTGGCGCGAAGGTCGCATCAGCGCCGCCGATTTAGCACTAGCTTTACAACAGCTGCCCGAGGCGCGCGCGGCTAATCTCAAGCCAGATCAGTGCTTAGACTCTCTGCAGGCGAGAGCGCCGCAGGCACAATTGCCCTTGCTGATTGATGTGCTTGACAATGATCCTAATCGCCATGCGCGTTTATCTTGGCGAGATGCTATTACCCATCAGGTGAGTCAAACTTGCGCTGCTTACTTCGATGAGCATCAAGCCATCTGGCAGCCAGAGCGAACCCAAGGTTTGTACACTTTTTGGCGGGACACCTTACAACATGACCACGGCATCGGCTTATTGATGGGCTTGCCTCGTATCGGCAATGCCGTCAACGCCTTGCCCGCAACATCGATTGAAGCTGAACGCTGGGCGTTACAACGTCTGGGTCTACCGCAAGCAGTTTGGGCAGACTATCTTGAGTCGGTGTTGCTTACGGTCAATGGATGGGCATCTTGGTGTGCCTACCTCGCTTGGCAGGCGGGCTTGGAGGGCGGCAAGGACGTGCACTTGCGTGAATTGCTGGCGATTCGCTTAGCTTGGGGCACACTTTTATTAGAGTGCAAAGATGATGCTACCACTAAGCAGGCGTTTGTCGCGCTTCAGCAGGCCTGGAGCCAGGCTCCTTTGGTACTAAAAGAGGCCGAGCAGGCGTTTTTAATCGACGAAGTGTGGCAGTTGGCGCTTGAGCTTGGTTATCAGCGTGACTTGGCACAGCGCTTGGCTTTGGCCAGCGGTCATGGCTCGGCACCACAAGAGATTGAAGTCCAGGCGGCCTTTTGCATCGACGTCCGCAGCGAACCACTGCGCCGCGCCTTGGAAGCCGTGTGGCCGGGCATTCAGACTCTGGGATTTGCTGGATTTTTTGGTCTTCCAGTTGCTTACACGCCACTCTCGACCCAAGCCCGACGGCCGCAGTTACCGGGCTTGCTCGCCCCTTCGATCGAGATAAGCGATTGCATCGTCAGCACTGACCCATCCCAACGCGAAGCCGATGCCGCATTGCAAAGCGCCGCGAGTCGCGCACGCCAGACTAGGTTCACCATGGCGGATCAGTGGCTGTCAGCCAGCCGCTGGCCTGGTGCCGCTTTCTCTTTCGTAGAAGTAGCCGGATTAGGCTATCTCGGCAAGCTTGGAAATTGGCTGTTACCGACGAAGCATGATCGTATCAAAGACGATTTGGAAGGGCTGCCTGTTCGTTACCGCCAGATCTGCCGTCCCCAACTCCTTGGAGTAGACTTTGAAACCAAAGTCACGCTAGCGGCACGGATACTCCATACCATGGGTTTGCAGCAAAATCTGGCTCCTCTGGTGCTGCTTGTTGGACATGGTAGTCAATCTGCCAACAACGCTCACGCAGCGGCATTGGACTGCGGTGCCTGCTGCGGACAGACCGGCGAAGTCAATGCGCGTAGTCTGGCGCAATTGCTCAACGAACCAGCGGTACGCCAAGGTTTGCAAAAAGCCGGCTTAACTCTCCCGGAATCTACCGTGTTCGTTGCCGCACTGCATAACACCACCACTGATGAAATCGAGTGGTTTGATCTGGATCTGCTGCCGCAAATAAACCCCACTCGCTGGGAACACTTGCAAACGGTGTTTCGCCGGGCCTGTGACCAGGTCCGGCGCGAACGGGCACCCAGTCTCCAACTAGACCCGCTTGCACCATATGATGAGCTGTTGAGCCAGCTGCGCCGCCGTGCCAACGACGGTGCGCAGACTCGACCAGAATGGGGGCTTGCGCATAACGCCGCTTTTCTGATCGCTCCTCGGCATAGAAGCCGTGGCGTGGTGTTGGGCGGGCGCAGTTTCCTGCACGACTATGACGCCAGCCTGGACGCCGACGGAAGCGTTCTAGAACTGCTGATGACCGCGCCCATGTTGGTCACACATTGGATTAACTGGCAGTACCACGCGTCCACTTGCGATCCGCTGCGCTTGGGCAGCGGCAACAAAGTATTGCACAATGTGGTGGGCGGCAGCCTTGGTGTCTTCGAAGGCAACGGTGGCGATCTGCGAATCGGGTTGGCGCGCCAATCCTTGCATGATGGGAATTGCTGGATACACGAGCCCTTGCGTCTTACCGTAGTTATCGATGCGCCGCAGGTGGCCATTGAAGCCGTAATCGAAAAGCATGCCGTCGTCAAACAACTACTGGACAACGGCTGGCTTCACCTCTGGCGTTTTTCTCTTGCCGGCTTCGAGCGTTACGAGCATGGAGCATGGTTTCCATTGTTCCTAGAGATTTCGTGACGAAGAATCCTTCTTGCTTTGGCGGTTGTTCCGTATAGTTATTCATTCAATATGAAACTAACTAGATAGGTCACCGAACTCATAAGTTAAAACATTCATCACTTCTTTTTTGACGTGACGTGGTTAAATGTTGATTTTTTTGTTGATTGATTTGTAGAGAAAAACGGAGCGTTGATCAGCGAGACCTAATTTCTTTTGTAATGTTTCCAATTGTTCACCCGCTTGAAGCTCCTTAATTGCAAAGGTGTTCCTAAGTGTACGACCGCCAACACGAGAAATAGAAATTTCAGCGCGCGTAAAAGTTTTTTTGACTTGAGTATAAACGCTGGACTTATCTAATTTTTTCCCATTAGTTCCAGGGAATAATAGAGTTCCACCAACGGCAACCATTGTTCTTTCTTGCATCCAAGAAAGAACATCTGGTACAAATTCCGATTGAATGTATGTATCATGACGATAAGATGTTTCATGCTTATCGTTTGGTGTGAGTGAGACTTTCAAAGTACCGTCGACTTCGACGTCCGGTTTTACTTCCGAAATGTGTAGCCCAACTACTTCTGATACCTTTAATCCTCCACCCAGCATTACGCACTGCAACGCACGATCACGTCGCTTCTTCCAACCAGCATGCAGACGTGATGGACGAATTTCCGCATCACTGACTGGCATTGCCGCAATAAAGCGTTCTATTTCAGCACT
Organism: Undibacterium sp. SXout7W; assembly: GCF_049339385.1. NCBI lineage: Bacteria > Pseudomonadati > Pseudomonadota > Betaproteobacteria > Burkholderiales > Oxalobacteraceae > Undibacterium > Undibacterium sp. SXout7W. The sequence goes on from NZ_JBMPPF010000015.1 coordinate 54,616, forward strand.
AGAAAGTCCAACCGGGCTTAGATTCCTTCCCTGCAAATACATTTTTTCGTGTAAAACTTGAAAAATCACTCCTCGAGCAGGGTTATCTGGGCGTTGTAAATAATCAAAAATATTCTCAATAAGGCGTAAATAGCGGTATTGGATTTCACTTTTTAATATTGGAGTATCGTTTTTATCCTTTTGCTCAAGAAACGCAAATAAATCTTCATCAGACAAATCCCAAAAACGAATTTTTCTCACATGCAACCAAGAAATTAACTTGCTAAACATGGTTTGGTAGACCAGTGCTGACTTATCAGAAATTGTTTGTTTTAAAAGATGGGGCCGCATTTTTAAGCCAGATTTTCTTCGCGAAAACAGAAGGTATTCTGGAGACTGGATAAATGTTTTAAATGCCGTGAGTGGTTCAGCAACCCACTGCTCAATATTCAGTTGATCTGCATTATTCAATTCAGTACTCATTTGTATTCCTAAGCATTAAGCAATTAGCCTACATCATATTGCCAACCTAAGCAGATATCGTGTTTGCTAAGATTAACCTTCAAAAATAGAGAAATCGTAGCTATTTGTATAAAAATCAAAGACATTCATTTTAAATCCAAAAACACAATTAACAGTCATTTATTTAAAATAAAAACAAATTAGCTGCCGAGCATACGCATACAATATTTCTTATTGCAAAAAAGCTTACAATAAAATTCATGTTCGTTAATTGTACTTTTGGCGGTGTTTTATATTAAAGCAACCGTTCCAACGCAAGGAACTTTTTTACCTCAAATTAAGCGAAGGTGCAGCCGCTGGTGCGGAAATGAATAGCTCAGTGGCGTAACTAGCCGAAAGAGCTACAATACATTGGAATGAGAGAAGGGACTTGTCCGTAGCACGGCAAAACACAGGATCTAAATGTAGCCAACAACATTATCCGTCGTGAACGTGCGACGCTGGCAATAGGTATCACTTTCCTTTACGCGAAAACGGTAGCCGTAGGTGAGGGAGGACGTCAACGTTTAGCCATTCCTGATTGTTCAATAAATGCAGCAAGAGCATCAGCGGTTGGCTCACCCCAAAGTTCCTTGGCGTACCAATGCGACAACATTGCTTTTACAGTTGGGCTATCAATGCCTTTATCTAGTTTTAAGGTTGCACTAGAGTTTTGTTTTTTAAAACGATCAAACAGTTGCTTTCGCTCGTCATCATCTAACTCTTTATAGACATCAAGTGCTTCTTGAGCACGCGCAGCTAGAAATTTTTCCATGACAGACTGTCCATCACCAGCTTTGGGTTTTGCCAATTTGGCGACCGAATTCTGTAACTGTTCTTGAGCTGCAGAGGCTCCCTTCTTGAGCGTCCATCTGAAATAAGCTGCTGGCGAATCTAGTTTTGGACTATTTTTTTGAGTTTGACGATTTTCAACAAACGAGATGGCTGCTTGAATAGTTTCATCTGAATGTTGAGCGACAAAATCAGTCGACTCCTGCTGACTAAAACCAAATTTCATGATCCGCTCAATTAAAGCCAAATCAATTACAGGTGGAGCAGGAAATGCCAGCTGAGGTTGTTGCGCATGCTGAACAATAAACTGAAGGCGATCAATTCGCCGACCATTTTTTAGTTCAACTAATTCGATATTAATGTCTGTGAGTGCATTAATCTGTGCAATAGCAGGTTTAATAACATCTCGCTTGAAGTATTTATATGGCGGAGGTTCTTCTCTCTCAACAGCGTTACCAGTTAAGACTCCATACCAATGTTCATACGATTCAATAAGAGTTCGTTTAGAAGGATTAGTAGCGTAACGACGACATATCTCATAAAGCGCCAAGGCAGATCCAGAACGTAACAATCCCTGATAGAAAATATTAAAGCGTGTATAGGTCCCAGGGACCATTACCAACTCATGAACTTCAGGAGGAAATGCATAGCCAAACCATACCTGCCCGCCATGCTTTTTAAAGCCTGTTGGATTTACCAAAGTCACCGAAGAAACTAAGCGCTCACTAGTCCACTGCCTCTCATTCTCCATTAATAATTTAATATTTTGGAGTTCTTCAAGTTGTTGTTTTAGAAATTCAGTATCTTTACTGTCATAGGCGGCATCTTTTGCCAGATCAGACAATGGAATCCAAAAATACTTAGATGCGGAAGGTGAATCAATTGGTGCATTTTTCCCAGGAACTTTTAGTTCTTGAGCGTGATACATCATTACGTTGAAAACTTTACGCGTCAATAAGGTTAATTTTCCTTCTGTGACACGAAGACCAATTGCATCGTTTGTTTTTCGAAACTGGCGAGACTGACTTACGTCAGAAGCCACCAGCTCGGAACTTTTCGATGTTTTCTCATTCTTCGTTGCCATTGGCCGCCATTTTCAGCATGTAAGTGAATTATTCGTAATCACCCACAAGAAAGGTGTAATTATATTCAATAATTTTCTCACTTTTTTAATGAATTTGATACTACTTCACCTTAAGAAAAGTGAAACCGGACAAAATTTATCTATTCACTTTTCAAATACCCCCGTAGAAGCTCACCTTAGTTCCTGTATCCACTCACAAAAGATCCCTGTAACACCTCACTTATAAAAAATTAGTTCTCGCTAACACTCACCAAAGAACCCGTAGAAGCTCACCGTAGTCCCTGTATCCACTCACTGAAACAGCTGGAAAGCCGCATGAATACTCATTCTAAGTAAGCTTAATTTGTATTTAAGTTTTTAATCTGTGTTTATATTAATAAAACCCTCAATAATAAAAATACCAAGTGCGTATTTGGACGAAAAATCACAAAATCAAAACAAGAGCAATTAATAACAAAAAGTAGTAGTCTTTTTTATTATATTGAAGATCCCTGTAGATACTCACTTTAGTGGATGAATCCTCGAGAGAACTGATAAAAATATGCTTATTGCTACTCCCTGTTAAATCTCACCTTACAAGGTTTCGAAGTTTATTTGGTCACTTAGCAAACTAGCTTCAATGTCAGTCAAAAGTTACCCGTAAAAGCTCACTATTAAATAGGCATAATAAAAATCATAAGAACAAAGAGAGTAAATACTCACATTTAATTCCCTGTAGAAGCTCACCTTATTGTATTAAGTTATTTTTTTGAAAAATAATCTTAAAGAATCTTATTAAAAACATCTTTATGTTAACTCCCCGTAATAACTCACCATTCATAAATGGGTACATCAAATCGTTAGTTTTTACAAAATAAATAAAACTTTTAGAAACTCAATCTATATTTTTGGTGGCGATGATGAAGTTGCTTAAGTTATCCCTGTAAAGGCTCACCTTTGACAGTGATAAAGGGATATAGATCTAAAAAAAATCGCAAATCATTTGATTCGCGAAATATATTCCCGTAAAAGCTCACCATTTAAATATATCTACTCCCCGTAACTACTCACCTTCAATTTATAAAGCAGTGTGACTAATCCAGTTTTTTGATTTTATTTTTTTAACCTATTGATTTTTAAAGAGTCGATATTGCTAATTTTGCTGATTATTAAATGTTAAAAGGACCGAGGGCAACCATTTCTAGAGCAGGTGATTTATTGATATATGTTATTAATTCAGCCTAAAGGTGTAATTTTAGCAATCCCTGTAAAAGCTCACTCTTATGAACATGAATTCTCTTTCAGAGGCTTTTATTTTTCTTTTCCAGCTAAATTGACATAGTTTTCAAAAACGAGCCATATATGAACAGTTAGTCTGTTGAATATGTGTGTTTACAAGATCAGGAAGTAATTTGATTCCTGTATATGCTCACCTTTAGTCTGTAGTGATCCCTGTAACGTCTCACCTTGATACTCTATGACACTAAAAAAGGCGCGATTTGTTGTGCAATTTATTGCACAAGTTTAATGTCGGCAACACGAACCCCTATTTTTCTATATCAACAGAAGATTCTTAGCTTAATCAAGGCAGGAAATGGAAAAGAATATTGAAATATTAAGTTTGTTTGAATTGTGCTCGAAGTAGTTTTAGCTCACTCTGCATATCATCTATGCGTTGCATGAGAGTCAGTGCCAACATCATGCCGTGACTATCTAATTCAAAGTCGTCGCGCAGTCGGCGGGCGCCACTCACAATCGCTATGGAATGGATAGGAAATATCTTCACCAGCGCGTTGCTATCAATAGGAGTGAGTATATTATTTTCGATGAATAGATTGATTTCGCGTTCGGATAATCCTGATATTTCGCAGAGATTGGTGATAGAAAAGCTATTTTGAGCGTTGATTAGTGTCCATTCCGCGATTTGAACGTTCATTTTAACTCCATGTCAAAGCTGGTTCGTGGCTGAAAATGAGACGTACGAGAGAGCTGTTGGTAAAGGTCTTGTTCGGCTTTACTAATTTCTTTTGGAATCTGGATTTGCACAACAGCATAAAGATCGCCAGTTTGTCCATCAGCTTTGGGTAATCCTCGTTTTGACAAGCGTAGACGCTGTCCTGAAGATGTACCAGATGTGATCTTGAGTTCCACATTCCCCCCAGGGGTCGGTATCTGTATGTTCGCGCCCAGAGCAGCTTCCCAGGGGGATAACGGCAAGTCAACATACAGATCACTGCCATTCACCCTGAACAAATGATGCGAAGCAATCGTCAAAATCGCATACAGATCACCAGGTTGACCGCCGTTACGGCCAGCGCCTCCTTTGCCAGTAAGTCGCAGGCGTTGACCTTCTTGTGCACCTTTTAAGATGGTGATCCGAAAAGTATGCTGCCGGCGATGTGGCAAACCATGCTGATCATATTCAGGCAATTCGACAGACACATCAATTGCCCCACCCTGAAAAATTGTTTCTAACGGCACAGAAACAGGTATTGAATAGTCCTCCCCCTTGGCTGGAGAATAAGCCGTTGTTTTCCCTCTGGACCTGAATGTGCTGAAGAAATCAGAAATATCAACGTCATCAAAGCTTGAGGCATTTGTGTTGTATTGTGCTTGCCATGCAGGCGGCGGCGTGAAATTTTCACCCTCTTTATGACTACCGATCATGTCGTAATCTGCACGCTTTTCAGTATTCTTTAAAGTGGCATAGGCTTCAGCAATTTCTTTGAATTTTTCCTCACCTTTTGGGTCTTTTGATATATCGGGGTGATAAAGATGTGCCAATTTACGATAAGCTGTCTTAACGTCATCTAATGTCGCGCTTCTATCAAGACCCAGAATTTCGTAATAATCTTTATATTTCACGGTAGTCCTGTCTTTAATTTAGCCAGCGCCAATCACGTATTTCGGGTAGATCCTCGCCGTGCTCGTATATGTAGCGTTTATGTCTTTCTATCGCCGTCCAATATCGTGCCTGGGCATTCTCAATTTGATTGTTAAAGCGTGGTACGCGCATTATTGCGTCGAGAGCCAATTGGTAGCGGTCAAGATTATTGAGTACTACCATATCAAATGGTGTCGTCGTGGTACCCTCGCCACGATAACCACGAACATGAAAATGATGATGGTTTTGTCGACGGTAAGTTAATTGATGTATTAATTTGGGATAACCGTGAAATGCGAAGATAACGGGCTTATCCGTCGTAAATAATGACTCAAAATCATGATCATCCAGACCATGTGGGTGCTCGGATGAGGGCTGTAATACCATCAGATCGACGACGTTTACCACGCGAATACGAATACCCGGGATATCGTTACGTAACAAACTCACTGCAGCGATAGTTTCCAGTGTGGGCACATCACCAGCGCAAGCCATCACAACATCAGGGTTGCCCATGTCATTGCTAGCCCAATGCCAGATACCAGCACCAGCCGTGCAATGTCGAACCGCTGCCTCCATATCAAGCCATTGCCATTCTGGCTGTTTGCCAGCCACGATGACGTTCACGTAGTTACGACTGCGTAAGCAGTGGTCAGTCACTGATAACAAACAATTAGCATCGGGGGGCAGATAAATACGAACGACCTCAGATTTTTTATTGGCAACATGGTCAATGAAACCTGGGTCTTGATGCGAGGAACCATTATGATCCTGCCGCCAGACATGCGAAGTGAGCAAAAAATTGAGTGAAGCAATTGGCATACGCCATGGAATGCGTTGGCAGACTTTGAGCCATTTTGCATGTTGATTTAGCATCGAATCAATAATCTGAATGAATGCTTCGTAGCAAGAAAATACGCCATGCCTGCCTGTGAGCAAGTAGCCTTCCAGCCAGCCTTCACAAAGATGTTCGCTTAACACCTCCATCACCCGGCCATTGACGCTGAGATGAAGGTCAACCGCCTTCGTATCTGCCATCCACGCTTTACCGGTGACGTTAAAGACGGCATCAAGGCGGTTAGATGCGGTTTCATCAGGACCAAACAAGCGGAAATTCTTTGTGTCAAGGTTATTGAGCATCACCTGCCGCAAGAACTCACCCAGTACGCGCGTTGCCTCCGCTTTCACCGAACCTGGCTTCAACACTGGCACCGCATAGTCATACATAGGTGGCATTTGAAGTGCGTGTAATAGCCCGCCACCGTTAGTATGTGGATTGGTACCCATACGACGATGTCCGGTCGGAGCTAATTCTGCTAACTCTGGCAGTAATTGTCCGTGTTCATCAAAAAGCGTATTGACCTCATAGCTTTGTAACCATGCTTCCAGTTGTGTCAGATGTTGTGGATTATTGAAGTCAGCAATCGGAACCTGATGCGCCCGCCATGTATTTTCGACGGCAAGGTCGTCAACGAATTTGGGGCCCGTCCAACCCTTGGGGCTGGACAAGACGATCATCGGCCAGCGTGGTCGTTGTAGCTTATCTTTGGCAATCGTGTTGCGTGCAAGGTGTTGAATATCTCTGATTTTTTGTAATACCGCGTCCAGTGTGGCAGCAAAGGCTTGATGCATCAACGCAGGATCATCACCTTCAACAAAGTAAGGTTCATGTCCAACACCCCGTAAAAAGTCGCTTAATTCTTCGCGGCTGATGCGCGCCAGCAGTGTTGGGTTGGCGATTTTGTAGCCATTTAAATGAAGAATCGGCAGAACGACACCATCTTCTGCGGGATTCAAAAACTTGTTCGAATGCCAGCTGGTTGCCAGTGCGCCGGTTTCAGCTTCACCGTCACCAATAATGCAGGTCACAATCAGATCAGGGTTATCAAAGGCCGCACCATAAGCATGTGCCAACGAGTAACCTAATTCACCACCTTCATGGATAGAGCCAGGGATATCAGCCGACACATGACTAGGAATACCACCTGGCCATGAGAATTGGCGAAACAAACGCAATATACCGTTTTCATTTCTCTCTATGGCCGGGTAACGCTCTGTGTAGGAACCTTCCAGATAGGTATGCGCCACGATGCCTGGACCTCCGTGTCCGGGACCAATTACATACATCATATTGAGGTCATTTTCTTTGATTAACCGATTTAAATGTACATAGATAAAATTCAAACCGGGAGTAGTACCCCAATGGCCTAGCAGGCGCGGTTTTATATGTTCCAATGTCAACGGTTGACGGAGTAGCGGATTCGCTTGCAGATAGATTTGCCCTACTGACAGATAGTTTGCCGCCCGCCAGTAGGCATGCATTTTTCTCAGTAAGTCAGCAGAGAGAGGATTTAACGTATAGGGATTAAACGATGCCATGATCTATGTCTCCTCGTCAGTAGGTGAAATGGCCTTATCTACAATGGCTTGCGCTTCATGAATAATCTGCTGAAGATGAGCTTCACCCAGCATGCTTTCGGCATATATTTTGTAGGTATTTTCCGTGCCGGATGGTCGTGCGACAAACCAGGCATTGGTAGTCATAATCTTGATACCTCCAATAGCAGCATTGTTGGCGGGGGCGTGACTAAGTATTTTTTCTATTCTATCGTCTCCCAGATGGCTGACATCTATTTGCCTTGCTGATAATGCGGCGAGTTTTTGTTTTTGCAGCTTTGCGGCTGAGGCATCTCTCCGTTCAGAAAAATATTCTCCTAACTCACCAACCAGAGTTCGATACAGCACTCCCGGATCATCGCCTGTCACTGCCAGCATTTCTGCGGCAAGAAGGGCGGCGGAAATACCATCTTTGTCAGTCGTCCACACAGAGCCATCCATGCGCAAAAAACTTGCACCAGCACTTTCTTCGCCGCAAAAACCTAATTCACCATTATGTAAACCATCCACAAACCATTTGAAGCCCACCGGTACCTCATATAAGCGGCGATTGAATTTTTTGGTCAGGCGATCAATCATTTGTGTCGTGACGATTGTTTTACCAACGCCAACATTGCCGCTCCAATGGGGCCTGTGCGTAAAAAGGTAGTCAATTGCGACCGAAAGATAATGGTTGGGCGGCATCAAACCAGCAGTTTTACTGACGATACCATGTCGGTCGTGGTCGGTATCGCAGGCAAAAGCGATATCAAACTTGTCTTGCATGTTGATCAGACCTTGCATGACATAGATGGAAGACGGATCCATACGAATTTGTCCATCCCAATCGAGTGGCACAAATGCAAAGCGGGGATCAATCACATCATTGACTACCGTCAGATCTAACTGATAACGATCTGCGATAGCCTCCCAGTAATGGACACCAGCCCCACCCAAAGGGTCTACGCCAATATGTATCTGCTCATCACGAATGGCATTCATATTGATGACACTGCTCATTTCGCCCACATAAAAATCCATGAAGTTATAGCGATAAGTGGTGTTTGCCTGCATTGCCTTGCTGTAGGTGATGCGAAGCACACCAGCCAGTTCAGTATCGAGATATTGATTTGCTGCGTTTTCTATCCATTTGGTTATATGCTGATTGGCAGGTCCTCCATTGGGGGGATTGTATTTAAACCCGCCATCACGCGGTGGATTGTGTGAGGGTGTCAGAACGATGCCGTCTGCCAAGCCAGTAAGATGGTCTCGGTGTTTGTTATAACTTAATATAGCCAGTGAAATTGCTGGTGTTGGCGTGTATTCGTCCTTGCTGGCTAACATCACGTCTACGTGATTGGCGGCTAACACTTCCATGGCAGTAGTACATGCTGGTTCTGATAAGGCGTGCGTGTCCATCCCCAGAAAAAGTGGACCGTTGATATCGTTGAAGCTGCGAAAATCACAAATGGCCTGTGTGATTGCCAGTATGTGGGTTTCGTTAAATGAACAATCACATGCTGAACCGCGATGTCCTGACGTGCCAAATTTGATTCTGTGTTCCAGAATGGATGGATCCGGTTTTAAAGCGAAATAAGCCGTGATTAATGTCGCCACGTTGATCAGCGACGATACTGGTGCCAGTGTGCCGGCCAGTGGATGTATGGAGGTTCTCATGCCTATCCTCCGATGGATACGCGATGAAGTAAAACCTGTGCTCTGGCTGCGGCGACAATATGAGGGACATCGAAACCGAAATGTACTTCAATAACTTTTCCTGGCGCAGAAAGTCCAAATGACTGCATAGAGATCATCGTGCCATGCTGACCGGTATAACGCTCCCAACCGAATGCTGATGCCGCTTCGACGGATACTCTTGCTAACACGGTTGGTGGCAATACATGATCCTGATAGACCTTACTCTGGCGTTCAAATAAATCCCACGATGGCATACTGACCACGCGGGCGGCAATGCCTTCAGTCTTCAACTGTTCGTAAGCAGCGAGGCAGAGTGCGACTTCGCTGCCTGTTCCCAGCAAGAGTATGTCCGGCACTTGTTCTGCTGCGTCGGCGAGGATATACGCACCATTGGCGACGCCGTTGGCACTGGCGTATCTGTTTCTATCGATTGTTGGCAAGCTCTGACGTGATAACACCAGGCTGACTGGTGCATCTTTGATGTTCATCATTACACGCCAGGCTTCCCGCACTTCATTGGCATCTGCCGGACGTAATAGCACCATGCCTGGCATAGCTCGAAATGAAGCGAGTTGCTCTATTGGCTGGTGGGTAGGTCCATCTTCACCCATGCTGATGGAGTCATGTGTCCAGAGATAGATGACAGGTAAGCCCATCATTGCCGATAAGCGGATGGCGGGACGAGCGTAATCAGTAAAGACAAAAAAGCTGGCGGCAAATGGTCGTAATTTAGATAGCGCCATACCATTGGTGATGGCGCACATGGCATGTTCACGTATGCCAAAATGGAAATTCCGACCTGCATAGCTGGCGGACTGACTTCCTGGCTCTGCGCTGAAGTCGTGATTATCAGTGCTGACGGCGGCTTCAAAATCACCTGCCGCATTAAAACTTAAATGCGTCTTGGTCGATGGTGCCAGATCGGCTGCGCCACCGAGTAGCCATGGCATGTGTGTCGCAATGGCGTTCAGGACTTTACCTGATGCTTCACGGGTGGAAAGACCTTGATCATCTGCCTCGAAATGTGGCAAAGCGTGATCCCAGTCATCTGGCAGCGCGCCTTGCTGCATACAATCAACGTGCATGGCGAGTTGAGGATATTTCTCGCGGTAATCAACGAACAGGTTATTCCAAGTGGTGCGCGCATGACTTCCACGTTGCCCAAACTGTGCGCTGAAATGCGCCTGCACGCCATCTGGTACAAAAAATTGAATATCCGGATCCATCTGGTAAAACTGTTTGGTAAGTCTTACTTCATCAACCCCAAGGGGTTCTCCATGCGCTTCCCGGGTGTCTTGTTTGTGAGGTGAGCCATAACCAATGTGGCTTTGCACGATGATAAGAGTAGGTCGGTCCTGAGTATCAATAAAACTTCGGAGGGCCTTTGCTTGTTGTTCCAGGTTGTTTGCATCTGCGACACTGATGACTTGCCAGCCACACGCACGAAAACGTGCCACGACATCTTCAGTAAATGTAATTGCTGTTGATCCTTCGATGCTGACGTGATTGCTGTCGTATATCCAGCAAAGATTGGCGAGTTTCAAATGTCCTGCAAAAGACGCTGCTTCTGCGCTGACGCCTTCCATCATGTCCCCATCACCACATAAGGCATAGACGTTGTAATCAAACACTGCGTAACCGGGTCTGTTATAGGTCGCTGCCAGCCAACGCTGTGCGATAGCCATACCAACACTATTCGCCAAACCTTGACCCAGCGGTCCCGTAGTAGTTTCGATGCCTGCAGTCCAGCCATACTCTGGGTGACCTGTGCAGCGGCTGCCCGCCTGACGGAAGCTTTGTAGATCGTTCATGCTCACGGCCAGATCATCAGACGCTTGATGAGCATTTGTCTTTACTCCACACAAATACAGCATGCTGTAAAGCAAAGCTGACGCGTGGCCAGCCGATAAGACAAAACGGTCACGATTGAGCCAGTCTGGATCGTTGGAATCAAATGTCAGATAGTGTTGCCAAAGGCAGTACACAGTTGGCGCTGCACCCATAGGCGTGCCGGGGTGACCCGAATTCGCTTTTTGTACCATATCGATGGAAAGCGCACGCAAGGTATTAATGCAAACTTCGTCCAGTGGATCTTGTCCGGAGGTACCGCTATCGGTATTCATGGCGAGTTTTTTGCGACATCGTTGCCCAGATCATGCAACCGGCTGGTATGAACATTCATGATGTTTCCATTGATTGGTTTCGCTGTTAACTGTTGAATGGCCATGCGTTGTCCGCGACAGGACTATCAAAATTGACGAATGCGTTGTATTGCAAGTCCATTAGGTCTCCCAGGTGATCCACACTGATGTCTGCTGGTGGATACATAGCAAGCGTGTCTGCATTCAGCGCAAAGTGACCCTGGCGAACGAATACCGTAGTCAGATGGTGTTGCATCAGTTTTTTCATTGCGGTAAGTACCCGCAATTTATCGTCGATCATCACATAGTGCTGACCAGGATATTGCTCAACAATCGCAGCAATCATTTTTTCTTTGTGAATATAGATGAGTACACGACCATTGACCGCGTCCCATAAACCTGACCGCAGAATCTTTCGAGGTTGATAGGCGATATCGCCATCAGAGACAATCACAGTGCTGCCGATTGTTTCAAGTTGTGCGATCAACTCCTTAGCATAAGGATACAAGCGGTCTGCAAATAAATAATCCATCAAGAAACTTGATATTCTTAGTAATGCCTGATTATTGATTTCGTGTTGATGTCCCGTCTCGTTTCCAGTCAAAAAGGCGTGATCAGACCGAAAGAGCTGCAATGCACCAAAGTAATCAACATATCCTGATTCGATACGCATTTGCTCAACGATATGCCAATAACGTGCTGCACTGGCAGCGCCAAACTCCATATGAAGACGTTGACCGAATTCGTACAAAATCTGGTCATTGTCGAGGAGGGTGTTATCAACATCAATTAAAAATACCAGGTTTTTCCTGACTGGTATTTCGTTCACCCCAAGGTCTGATTCAATTCGCATTATGGTGCACTCTCTGCGGCTTGCTGGCTACTTACTTCCAGATGTCCACCAAATTCATTGCGCATTGCTGACAACATCCGATTAGTGAAGTCGCCTTGTCCACGGGAAGAAAAACGTTCAAACAACGCTGAACTGAGCGTGCTGATTGGTACTGCTTCTTCAATGCCGGCAATGAGCGTCCATCGACCTTCTCCTGAATCCGCCACGTTACCAGCGTAGGCATCCAGATCAGGATCGTGGAGTAAGGCTGATGCCGTCAGATCAAGCAACCAAGAGCTGATGACGCTGCCTCGTCGCCATACTTCCGTGATATCGGGCAAATTCATGTCGTATTGATAAAATTCTGGATTACGTAGTGGGGCACTCTCAGAATCGTGATCTTGCTTAAATTCAAGCTTGCCAATGTTGGCACTATGTAGAATATTGAGACCTTCAGCGTAGGCAGACATCATTCCATACTCGATACCATTGTGTATCATCTTGACGAAATGGCCTGCTCCAAAGCTGCCGCAATGCAAGAATCCTTGTTCTGCATCGTCGATGTCAAGCGACTTCAGTACTCGGCCGGGTGTACGTGTCGTTATCTCAACACCGGAAGCAAGCGATATAAATATTGGGCGCATATGTTCAACAATGTTGATCTCGCCACCGATCATCAGACAATAACCACGTTCCTGACCGGCAATGCCACCACTTGTTCCTACATCAAGATAGTGCATTCCTTTTTCCCGTAATTGAGTACCGCGCCGTATATCATCACGATAGTAAGAATTGCCACCGTCAATCACAATGTCACCCTTGGTAAGCAGGGGTAATAAACTTGTTAATACCTCGTCAACCATTGCTGCGGGCACCATTAACCAAATAGCGCGGGGTTTTGACAGTTGCTGCACCATATCTTTCAGAGACAAAGCTGGGCTGGCACCATCTTTTTCAGATTGTGTCATTGTTTGTTCTACAGAATCATGAACGATGCAGTTATGACCTTTTGCCAACAGACGTCTCACCATGCGTGAGCCCATCCTGCCTAAACCTATCATGCCTATTTGCATAGCTGTTCTCCTGCTGTAAACGAGAGTAGATACAAGCTAAAGACTAGGCTGATATATGCAGAGCATCTGTTCGAAGGCACACGGATGATGACGATTATTCTGCGATACTAAAAAGTGTTTTATTGATAACTACAATGTTATTAAGGTGAGTACTTACAGGGAGTTAATTTCTTTTGCGAGTCAACCTGTCAAGTCTGCATCCCGCAGGTCGGGGATACCAGCGTAGGAGGCGACAGCCTATTTACATAATACGCAGAGTCTGGAGGTAGTCGGATAATGTTGTGAGATCACTTGGGAAGGTCTCGGAATTCGTCATTTAAGTTACGTGAAGCAGATTGAAGGGCAGTGCTCAACGCTGAGAAAATAGTGCCCGATATGCGCTGGGCGATGTTCGGTATGCCCGATTGAAGTGTTGGCGCATTGATACGGCACTACCAAAACCGGCATGCTGCGCTATGTTCTCTATAGGTTGTTGCGTCGTTTCCAGCATTCTTTGCGCATATGCAAGACGTTGGCCAAGCAGCCATTGCCCTACATTTGTTCCTGTTAATTCTCTAAACCTGCGCGTGAAATTGCGTCGACTCATCGCAACGCGATCGGCCAATGTACTGAGATTATGCGGCTCATGAAGATGGTCTACCATCCAATTCAGTAAATCGGAAAGTCGGTCACCACCTTGTCCATCATGTAGCGGCTGTTCAATATACTGCGCCTGTCCTCCCTGACGGTGTGGTGCAACCACAAGTCGCCGCGCGATGCGGTTTGCGACTTCTGCACCATGCCATCGACGCACCAGATGCAGGCAGCAATCCAATCCGGCAGCAGTTCCGGCGGAGGTCACGAGTTGTCCATCGTCTGCATCTACATACAACACATCGGGTACTAGTTTCACATTTGGATAACGCTTGGCAAATATGTCTACACTGCTCCAATGCGTGGTGGCTTGATGACCGTCCAGAACACCCGCCTCGGCTAATACAAATGCACCCAGACATAACCCAACCACTGTTGCGCCACGTGCATGAGCTGATCGCACCGCTTCCAGCATCTGCTCAGGTGGTCGCTCCTGTGCATCCCGCCAGGAGGGAACAATCAGAACATCGGCATGGCTGGCATCTGCCAGAGTCAGTTCCGTTTGTATTGAAAATCCCGCATTCGTACGCAGTGCAGACCCCGGCGATGACTCCGCTGCGCAAATTCGTAATCTGGAAGACGGTAAGCCAGTTTCGGTGCAGTTGTCGAATACAAGACACGGCACCGACAAGTGAAATGGGCTCATGTTATTAAACGCCAGAACAGCAATTTCTTTGGAAGCGTGCATAGCCATATATTGGTGAGATCAGCTTTGTATGAGATGTTGGCCCGAATTCATCGTACATTGGCAACTGGGCCGCTTTTGAATAGCTTAGCGCTAGGGCAAGATTCTGTCTACCGGTTGCCGATGCTTCCGATAAGCCTCAACTTCCACTATCGAAAGGAACCAAATCATGTCCACCATTAAAAAGCGAGCCCTGATTGTTATTGATGTTCAGAATGAATATTTCACTGGCGGCCTGCCTATTGAATATCCAAATCCGCAGGAAACAGTTGTTAATATTGGTATCGCTATGGATGCTGCGCGCGCTGCCGGAATCCCAACTATCGTTGTGCAGCAGACCGCTCCAGCGAGCTCACCTCTTTTTGCTATTGATTCCGATGGCTGGCAATTACATCCAGTGGTGGCATCACGCCCGTCCGATCACTACGTACGCAAGACGTTACCTAGTGCTTATCCTGAGACTGACCTGGCGCAATGGCTCCAGGCTAATGGAGTTGATACTTTGACGGTAGTTGGCTATATGACTCATAACTGCAATTCGTCCACTATCAATCATGCTATGCACAATGGCATGGCCGTTGAGTTCCTGCACGATGCTTCCGGCTCTGTATCGTATCTGAATCAGGCAGGTTATGCGAGTGCAAAAGATATTCATCGCATTTTCAGCATAGTGCTTCAATCACGATTTGCAGCGGTCACTTCAACACAGGAGTGGGTTAAGAGCATTAAGTCGGGTGTAATGCCGATGAGTGACAGTATTTATAAATCCAACCAACGTGCTCGTGGTTTGTTACAGGATGAGGTTACTCCAGCATGACGCCACCCTTATCGAAGCTACGCTCGCTGTCCTTTCATGCTGAAACGCGCTGCCAGACTTATTAGTGGCGTCTCAGAAAATGAAAAATAAAGCGCCGACGTCTCCCAACATTGAAATATTTGGCAATGCATTCTTCCAACAGAGAGGTGAGTAGAACTAAATTATTCCCTTCTCTCGGGCCTTCGAAACTGCTTGTGTTCGATTTTTTGTGCTTAGTTTCAAGTAAATCCGACGTAAGTGTGTCTCCACCGTGTTTTCGCTTACGAATAGTTTTCTGCTGAGCTCCTTATTGGAGCTTCCTTCCACAACTAGCCTGAGGATTTGAAGCTCGCGTGGACTGAGCCCGCCCTCTTCGGTGCGACCTATCATTACCGACGGAGTGGATAGAAGGTATGCAACATTGTTAGCTGTAGAGGCTTTGATCAGTTTGACCTGCACCCCAAATTAGTACGAAACCAAATTAGAGTCCACGGTTAAAAAACTGTCTGCAAATTGATTCGGCGTCAGATAGCCAATCGAGCTGTGCGGTCGTTGCTCATTATAGTCCTGACGCCATTCTTCTATCGTTTCTCTGGCGTAGCGCAGGGAAACGAACCAATGTTCGTTCAAGCACTCGTCCCTGAATTTGCCGTTGAAACTCTCTATGTACGCATTTTGCTGCGGCTTGCCTGGTTCGATAAAGTGGAGTTTAAGCCCCCGTTCATAGGCCCATGCATCCAGCGCCTTACCGGCAAATTCCGGATCGTTATCGACTGTAATCGATGTCGGCAGCCCTCGGTTTTCTGCCAGCCGCTCCAGCACGCGAACGACCCGTAGCCCGGGCAAGGAGCGATCCACTTCAATCGCCAGGCACTGTTTCGTAAAATCATCGACGATGTTCAAGCACCGAATTCGTCGTCCATCCATCAGGCCGTCCGAGACAAAATCCATCGACCAGCTTTGATTCGGTGCCATCGCCGGCGCTTTGACTACGCGTTCGACGCCAGCAATACGTTTGCGTTTCCTTCGGCGAATCATCAGCCCGGCTTCCCGATACAGGCGGTAAGTGCGCTTGTGGTTAATCGCCCAGCTATCCCGCCGCAACAGGATGTGCAACCGCCGATAACCGTAGCGCCGCTTCAGGTTGGCCAAATCGTGCAGTCGTGCTTTGAGCGAGGCGTCGTCCTGCCGCTGGCTTTGGTAGCGGTAGTTCGATCTTGATCCCACAAGCACGGGTAATTCCTAGCTGATGCGCCGTCATCAAATACAAAACGGCGGCACGCTTGGCTTGTGGGCTTACCACTTTTGGTTGACGATATCTTTTAAAGCAGCGTTGTCGAGTATCGATTCCGCCAGCAGGCGCTTGAGTTGGCCATTCTCGACCTCCAAGGCTTTGAGCCTCTGCGCATCAGAGACGCTCATACCGCCGAATTTGGCTTTCCAGTTGTAGTAGGTCGCTTCGCTGATGCCGTGCTGACGACATAGGTCAGCCACTTTCTTGCCGGCTTCAGCTTCCTTCAACACACCGATAATTTGGGTTTCCGTAAATCGCTTTTTCATGCTGCCTCCTATAGGCAGACTCTACATCTTTATCGTACTAATTTTGGGGGGCAGGTCACCACCACCATCACCGGTGGTCAACTCAGCGCAGGTGGCACTGTAACCCTCCCATAAAATCGAGCCATGTATAACTGGAGTTCTTGAGGCAAACTGATATGCCAAAGGAGAACAGAAATGCGTAAAAGCAGATTTACAGAAACACAAATCATCGGAATATTGAAAGCCGTCGGAGCAGGCAGGTTGGTCAAAGACGTTTGTCGTGAGCATAGCTTTTCTGAAGCGACCTATTACCAATGGAAATCTAAGTATGGCGGCATGAGCGTGCTCGACGCGAAGCGCCTGAAGGAACTAGAAGTCGAGAATGTCAGGTTGAAGAAGCTATTGGCTGAATCGATGCTGGAGAACGAGGTCTGCGGAAAAAGTGGTAAGCGCACCGTCACGCCAAGCGCCAGCGCTTATCGCTACCAACCGGCATCGGATCGAAATATCATGCTGCGAGAGCAGATCGTGGCGCTGGCCCAGCGGCATCGGCGTTATGGCTCAGGAATGATCTATCTGAAGCTGCGGCAGTCTGGGTGGTCGCTTTGCATCGGGGCTTACCGCAGGCGATTCGGACCGACTTTGTGGTCATGCGATGCTCACCTGGGCGTATGAACGTGGCGTGAAGCTGTTGCTGATCAAACCGGGAAAGCCGAACCAGAATGCCTATATCGAATCGTTCAATGGTCGCTTCCGCGATGAATGCCAGAACGGACATTGGTTCACCAGTCTGTCGCATACAAAGGTGGTAATCAAGGCGTTGAGGCGGGAATATAACGAGGAGCGACTGAAAAAATCGCTGGGTGGACTCACGCCCGCAAACTATGCCCGGAAACTGGCAGAAAAAGCAGTTACATTAACCCCTGGGCTCTAAAGCCGGGGGCTACTGAATCCGGGGAGGCGTCGGTCTTTCCTTAACTTCGTTTGCGCTTACATCTAGGGTGCTTGATTGTTAACCGCCCCCAGGAATATTTCAAGAACTCATTCGCAAAGAGTATGAAATCTGCATAACGATAATAGGTAGTCAATTTTTATCGGGAGCGATTTATAACTAAAGTGAAGGTGAAATAACTGACTGACTCCATGACTATATTGTCGATTAGTCATTCATATTTGAATGATGCCAGTAGTGTAATCGGTTGTCCTTGAATACAATAATTATCACTTTTACGCGCATATAAAAAAATGAAATACATTTTTATGCGCGTAAAAATGTAAATATATTCATTATTACGCGCATAAAAATGCAAATTTAAGTACAATCAGATCTAAAATGTGACTGGAAAAATATGACAACATCGCTATTATTGCCATATTCTTAGGGGACATAATTGAAACGACAGTTACTTGACAAGCTAATCAATTGGAAATCGCAACAGCAACGCAAGCCGTTGCTGATTGATGGGGCACGTCAAACCGGAAAAACGTATCTGTTGAAACAATTATTCGGACAGGAATTTACTCACACGCTCCATCTCGATTTTCTGGAGCGCCCTGATCTTGCCCAAGCATTTGCGGGATCATTAGCTCCAAACGAAATTCTGTCAAATATTGAATTGCTCACTGGGCAAGTTTTTAATCCAGCTACCGATTTATTAATACTCGACGAAATTGGTGAGTGTGAGCGCGCAATCTCATCCTTAAAATATTTTGCAGAAAAAACTCCAGACTATTACATTGCTGCTAGTGGTTCTAATATTGGATTACTCAATTCTTTTCCCGTTGGCAAAGTCGAGCAATATAATTTGCGTCCTCTGACGTTTTACGAATTCCTACTCGCTTCAAATGAGCCCGCACTGATCAAGGCTTTCGAAAAACAAGTGAATAGCCCCGCAGCACACAGCATATTATTTGATAAGCTTACCGATTACTATTTCACTGGCGGACTGCCTGAGGCGGTAGCAGCTTGGTTTGTGAATCCAGCCGCAAGCATACTCGAACGTATATCAAACGTTACCCAAATTCATACAAATCTGGTAGAAGGGTACCGTCGCGATTTTGGAAAGTATTCAAACAAAGGCGACGCCCAATTGATTGAAGCTGTCTTCAATCAAATTCCTGCGCAATTGTCCGCGGTCGTCGATGAGTCTGTTAATCGTTTCAAATTCAAAGGTGTCTATGGAAAAAAATCACGATACGGCGAATTTGAAACAGCGATCAATTGGCTGCACAGGTGTCGCCTCGCATTGAAAAATCACCCGATAGAAGGAATGCCGAAAACACCGCTGGCTGCTTACCAACAAGAAAACAAAGTTAAACTCTTCATGTTTGACATCGGTCTACTCAACAATATGCTTGGTGTCGGCTACCTCGAAATCAAACGACAGGCATTCGAATATAAAGGTTACATTGCTGAAAATTTCGTCCAACAAGAATTGGCCGCAATTGGCATAGAACCTAGTTTTTCATGGAATGACGCACGCGCAGAAATTGAATTCATTGTCACCAATGATCAAGGCCAAATCATTCCGGTCGAAGTCAAAAGCGGCAAACGCACGCGCGCAAAGTCGCTGCAATCATATATTGAAAAATGCAAACCACATAAAACCATTAAGCTCACTGGCACGCAGGGCTCAGCAGAAATCGAGAAAACTCATATCGTGATGCCGCTTTATTACGCACAATATTTGCCAGCCCGCTGGTAGTGATGTAAGAACTCGGTATCGTTGTTGACCATCCGTCCCTAAATCGCTAGGCAGTCTGGTTACTTCCACTGTGAGAAAAAACCTTCAGAAAATACCAATGTCTTGTCGCTAATAGTTGGCAAAGGTATGAAACCTATATCAAGATCAACGGACAATCGAAATACTTGTATCGGGCTGATCATCGGAAAAAAAGGAGCTTGCGCCTGCATTTACTGGAATACGCATCAGTCAGTCCGGCAAGGTGATTGCATAGGTTAGCCGCCTCGGACTGAATGCTTTACGCTGTCTCGATGAAGTGCAAAGGAAGGAGGGCGCAGCCGAACTCAGAACTTGCCGTCAATGCTGGCGGCGCCGCTGACGCGGGCCAGGCTTGAGCGCGCGCCTGCCACTGCGCGCAAGCGTTCATCAAGGTAGGCGCTCACGCGAGGATGCTGGCTGAAGGCGACGTTGAAGCGGATGTGCTGGTCGGGCGTGTCGTTGGCCGAGAACGCGGCGCCACGCATCATCAGGATCTTGTTGCGGTAGGCGTCCTGCACCAACAAATCCACGTCCAGCCCTTCGGGCATGGTGCCCCACAGGAAAATTCCTGCATCACCGGGTTGTTCGAACAGCACGCCGGCCGCGCTCAGTTGCTGCATGCTGGTATTGCGCGCCACCATGATCTTGCGTTGCAGCCGCTCCAGGTGTTTGCGCAGGTTGCCGGCCTTGAGCACTTCCAGCAGAACGTATTCGTTCAACGCAGGCAAAGTCATGATGGCATGGATTTTGGTTCGCATCAGTAGCTTGAGCAGGGCGGGTGCCGCGGCCAAGTAACCCATGCGCAGGGCTGGGCTCAGCGCCTTGCACAGGCTGGAGTAGTAGATCACGCCGTTCAGCCCGGACAGTGATGCCAGCCGCGTGCTGTGGCCCTGCTGGAAATGGCCGTGCACGTCGTCTTCGGCGATCAGGACGCCATGCTGCTGCGCTACGATCAGCACCTTGTGCAGGTTGGCGGCGCTACTGCTCCACCCGGTGGGATTGTGCAAAGCCGTCTGCACGAATAGCAGACGCGGACGATGCGCGCGGCAGGCGGCTTCCAGTTCGTCCAGATCAAGGCCATCAGGACGGCGCTTGATGGGCACCAAGTGCACGCCTTCCTGGCCTAGCCTGCCGAACATCAGGAAATATCCGGGGTCTTCCACCAGCACCGTATCGCCGGGCTGTAGAAACGTGCGGCAGATCAGATCGATTGCATGAGTACCGCCGAAAGTGGTGAGGATATGGCTGGCGTCCGCAGCGATGCCGATGCTGCGCAACAGCAGCGCGATTTGCTCGCGCAGTTCGGCCAGCCCTTGCGGTGGACAGCGCGAGGCCATACCGGCCGCGCTGCGCGCCAGGCCACGTTGCACGGCGGCGCCCGGCACCGCGTCCTGCAGCCAAGTGGGAGGCAAGGCGCCGCTGCTGACCAGCAGCACGCCAGGCCGCTGGTCGTTCACTTGCTGGCTCAGCCAAACTGGCTCCTGCTCCTGGCCAGCTTCCAGCTCCACCTCGTCGGGAATGGCGCGGCTGGCGTCAGTTGGCGCGCAGACGAAGAAGCCCGTCGTTCCGTGTGTATCGATGACGCGTGAGGCCACCAGCCTGTCATAAGCCACCACCACGGTGTTGGTGCTAACCGCGAGCTGCGTGGCGAGCTGACGGATCGACGGCAGCTTGGTCCCGCCGGGCAGGACGCGTTGCGCAATCTGCTGGCGCAACGCGTCCTCAATCTGCTTGAACAGGGCGATGGGTGAGGAGCGGTCGAGGGGAATCATGGTGGAAGTCTAGCGTAAAAACATCACGGCGAGGAGCAGTAGGATGGCCCCCATCACCAGATTGAATATGCGCTGGTTGCGGGGCGCTTTCAGCATGCTGCGGATCGAGACGCCAAACAGCGCCCACATGGTGTTGCACGGCATGCCCACCAAGGTGCCGATCACGGACACCAGCAGCGCGTTGGCGAGCATGTTGCTCTGCGAAGGCATGAAGACCGATGCCATGGTGATCGCCTTGAGCCAGCTCTTGGGGTTCAGCGCCTGAAACAGCCCCGCCTGCGTAAACGACACTGCCTTCGGTGCGCTGGTTCCCGCCACCGAGGCACCGGCAAGCTTCCAGGCCAAAAACATCAGGTACAGCGCGCCCGTAATCCGCAGTACCTGCTGCGCCATCGTGTACGCGACGAACACGCTGCCCAGCCCCACGCACATGAGCATGGTCTGCACAAAGATGCCGACCTGTATGCCCAGGATAACCGGCAGCGCACCGCGATAGCCGAAATTAGCACCGGTGGTGGCAAGCATGACATTGTTTGGCCCGGGTGTTGCGGACATCACAAAGCAATAGCTCATCAGGGGCAGGAGTTCGGTCATGGTATGCAGTCGTAGCGTCGAGAAGGCCCCAGTCTAGACGCGTGGCACGGCATGGACAAGGCACAAGGTGCAGCTTACAAGCACATGCTGTATCAGTCGAACGACTGCTACAGCGGCGATACAGGCCGCCCCGCCCGGACAAACGTCAGAAACATCGTTTCATCTGTTACCGTGTCAAGCTGCTCGTGCAACTTGATGCGCAGGAGCAAGTGGCTGCTCTTATTGCGTAACGTGTTGGTCAGATACATGATGGTCTAACGGTTGGCCTTGAACTCTGCCGTGTGCACCCTGCGTTTTTTCCTTCAATCATGCGCTACCATCCTTTCAAGGACGACAGCTTAAACTACCATCTCAGATTCGCGGCCCACTTTAGATAGTCGGTTGAGCTTTGGTTGCGGGCGACACTTACTGCTGGCCAGCGTATAAAATAGCAAAGAGCGAATAGAGGGAGTAAACCATGGATAGGTCGGACGAACCATGATGGTAGGCGATGTGACACTGCAGTCTATGTTGGACCATGCATCATGAACCGACTAGCACCACGCGCACGCCTTGACTGGGTGAAACGTGCCGAGCCAATAGATGGCGTCGAGCGCATCGAAGCCTGGTTTAGCGGCAACGCGTATGCGATGCATCGTCATGACACCTATGCGATCGGTCGCACGCTCGCCGGCGTGCAAAGGTTCAGCTATCGGCGTGGCCAGCGAAACAGCCTGCCCGGCAACACGCTCGTGTTGCATCCCGACGAGGCGCATGATGGCCAGGCCGGCACCGATGAAGGGTTCCAGTACCGGATGATCTACGTCGAACCCGCGCTCTTTCAGGACGTGCTCGGTGGACGCGCGCTGCCGTTCCTTGACGGCGGCGTGACGACCGATCCGCGCATTGCTGCAGCAACTGCGACGTTGCTGCAGCATGTCGGTTCGACGCTCGATCCACTCGAACAGAGCGATGCGCTCGCCGAACTGGCGCATGCACTTGCCGCCGTTGCCGGCATGCCCGCGCGACGCCTGAAAGGCGACTACCTCGCGGTACGGCGCGCACGCGACTATCTGCACACGAACTGCACGCGCGTCGTCACGCTGGATGAACTCGAGGCGGCAACGGGCCGTGATCGCTGGAGCCTGTCGCACGATTTTCGCTCGTTCTATGGCACCAGCCCATACCGTTATCTGACGATGCGGCGCCTTGACGCGGTGCGGCGCATATTGCTTGCTGGAACCTCGTTGGCTCATGCCGCTGCGGCCGCGGGCTTTGCTGATCAGAGTCACATGACACGCCATTTCGCGCGGACTTTCGGGCTGACGCCGGGACGCTGGCTCCAGATCGCGGGCGGCCTCCAGCGCGGCTAGAAACACCCACGATCGTTCAATACGGCCACAAGGAGCATGCGTATCCTCGACGCATAGACCCATGAATGGAGAGAATAATGTCATTATCCTTGAACCACAATGCTGTACCTGCCGAGCGCGGCCAATGCCAGACCATCGATCTGATCGGCAAGATCGCACAGATCGACGGTCACTGGCAACCGCGCGTTGTCGCTGAAATGAACGACTATCAATTCAAGGTCGTGAAGGTTGAGGGCGAGTTCCTGTGGCACCGGCATGCCGATACCGACGAGACGTTCGTTGTGCTGGAAGGAGAGTTGCGTATCGATTTTCGTGCTGGGCCCTCGGGGGAAGGTTCGATCATGCTGCGCGCCGGTCAGATGGCGGTGGTACCAAAGGGCGTTGAGCACAAACCCTGTGCAAACGCCGAAGTGAAGCTGTTGCTGATCGAGCCTCGAGGTGTGGTGAATACGGGTGAGGGAGTTGCGAGGGAGCGTACTGTCGAGAACGACCAGTGGATTTAAGGCAGGCCCTCGCGCATGGCGGGTGAGATATCACCCTCACCCTGCGCGGTCTTCTTCGGCACAATCGCTGCCAACTTTGACTAACACTGTCGATGTCCTTTTAATTCTGAATTCGAATTCAAGTTAAATCAAAGACTTATCTTTTTGAGTTCGAGTCTAATCTGAATAAAAAATCAGCTAACTCTGAATTCTTACCGATTTTGTTCACTTAATTTTTCTTCGGATTTCCTGGAATTCTGGACACTTTGAAACATTTGGAAATACGAGGGGGCATGCTTATCTGTCCCCTCACTTAGAAATTAGGTGATATCAATAAGGTAATTAAATTTTATTTTTGCGGACTTAAAAAATTTTCTTATATTGTATGTGTAGAGGGGCCTACGACCCTGATGTGATCCAATTTGGTGGATAGCTTTTTGAGCAGCGAATTACTGTAGAAATTTAATGTAAACAGCATTGGAGTCAATATGCTTGACTCGTCGAGTTCTGCGAGCTTCTATTTGCTGACTCTCCTCTTTTTTAGATATAAAACTACGTTGATTATTCTTATAATCAACGTAGTTAAATTAGTGTAGTTTTGAGCTATACTTTTTCTATCGTTAAAATCTCGGAGTATCATTTCCCTTGAAAAACAAACACTTAATTTTGAAATTCACTTAATCCCGAAGTTTTGTTCAGTTAACTCTGAATTCTTTTGTAGCTTTATAGTCAAAAAAACTCTCCCAGTTTAGGAAGATAAAACGCGCTGGGCCAATATCAAAGGAATGATGCCGCCATGAGTCAAGACCACCATCATCAAGAAAACGACGCCGCATCCACCGAACGCGATAACATACAGAGGCTTGCCTCGAGCTGGTCTGAGTCTCGGGACAATTTGGCTATCGATCGGATATTGCAGCGTGCTGGCCGGCATCACTTCGCATTCTTCCGTGCATACCTTGAAGGTCTGGATCAATATGAAATGGCGAAGCGTTATTTGGAAAACGCCACCACGACCAGGATATCGAGTAAAGAAATAGTGATCACATTGCAATGGATCCGAAAGGATCTGTCTGTTATTGCAAAACGACACGGAAAATTTGCCTTTGCCCGTATTATTAATATTGAACCAGAGCAATTAAAGCCGATTTCTACTGTCGAGGTTCCCTCATTGGATGCGTATCGGGAAGAACGTGATCCCTATGAGATGTATTCCGAAGCAGACTTGATTGAACTATTTCAGGAGGAGTTCGGTGATGTAAAGCCTGATCCACGTCAACAAAGAAAAGCCAGTCTGTTAAGGAAACAAAATGAAGCATTAAACTGGTTGGAAGCCAAGGTGGCGATTGCTCCACTTCTTCAGGATCCTGTCGATGCCTGGATTATTCCTGCTGTGGCGCATAGGCTCATGAGCGCCCGGATTGACACTGTGGGCGCACTTTTGAACACAATTAATCAAAAGGGTCACCTATGGTACCGCCACTTAAATCAGGTCGGTGAAGTTACCGCTGCGCATTTGGTGAAATGGCTGCAGCTGTACGAAAAAGATTTAGGACAATCGGTCAGCACATTTGCCCTCGTTAAACACAGTGAGCTTGATGTGGCTGCACTGGAAGCCACCCGCCCAAAAGAGTTTGGCATCGTTCCACTGGAGTATTTTCTTCCCGACCCGTCGATGGACGGTAGTGTGGGAGAGAACCGTGCCGAACGAAATCGAAGTGGCGTCAATAACGACTATGATGCTATTCAGTTATGGCTCAAGCTGGTAGAGAATAATGCCAACACCTACCGTAATTACAGAAAAGAAGCAGAGCGATTTCTCCTCTGGTCTGTTCTGGAGCGTGGAAAGCCCCTCTCCTCCCTCATGGCTGATGACTGTATTGCTTATAAGAGTTTTTTAAATGACCTGGGCCGATTGACGCCGGAAGCATGGTGTGACAAGTACCGTATGGCACAGGATCACTGGCTTGGGAAACGGAATACTCAACGCTGGAGTCCACAATGGCGCCCCTTTGAAAATCCAGTCCGTGTAAAGAAGTCAGTAACGTCTAAGATCAGGAAGAAATTTGATGGAATGCCTCCAGATCTCTCCATAGAAAAGATTGGTGTACTCTCTTCCTCTTCACAGAAACAGGCAATTACAATCGTCAAAATGCTTTGTGAGACGTTGGTACGCCAGCGCTATCTTGATAGTAATCCTTTTGAGACAGTCAAGGCCAGCAAGTACGGTGTCTTTAAAGCGGACGCAACCAGGTCGTTTACTGAGCAGCAATGGAATTTTTTAATTGGTCACCTCGAAACATACGAAAAAAATAGTCGATATTTCAGGTTACGTTTCATTTTGACATTAGCATATGAAACGGGAATGAGGCTGTCTGAAATGGCTGCTGCACGCGTAGAGGATGTAAAGAGTTTTTCTCTGTTTGGTACGTCGGACTTTGGTTATCAACTCCAGGTATTAGGCAAAGGAAATAAACTACGTGATGTTGCGTTAAGTTATAACGTCATTCAAGAATTGAATGACTACCTTAGTCATCGTGGAATTACATCGTATCAAAATGCACCTGCTGAGACGCCGTTAATTAATGTGATACCTGGCTACACTTTGTATGAAACAGGTGACAAAGGGAAAAAAACGATGGAATTAAGACGACCGGAACGGGCGCTCTCGTCACGCAGAATTTTTGATATTCTTAAAGCGTTCTTTGTTGATGCCGCATATCGCAAGGCCAAAGAGTCTAAGGAAGATGCTAGGCACATGCACCGAGCCAGTACACACTGGTTACGTCATACATGTGGATCGCATGCGATTGCGAATGGTGTTCCTGTACAGATCATCCAAGATCAATTCGGTCATGCATCGATCGATACGACGACGATCTACGTGACGACTGAGCGCGATAATAAGTTCAGGGCTTTTAATCGTTTTTCAGAAATCGTCAATAAATGATCTGGTACTTGGTAATTAATTATGAGTATTTTTCTCCGGTAAACAACGATAAAGAAGTTTCTGAGCTATCTTCATCATTTGGCTTATATATACGGAAGTTGTACGCTGGCATCGCTAACTGTCGTCCGTCATACCAAAAAAGTGAGCGCCGCCCAAGCCTCTAGATTTGGGGAGCACACAAAATTTTCCTCGCATGAACTCTTTGAATTACAGTATTACTACCTTGGAAGTCGCACAGCATTGACTACAAGTGAGAGTGCTGATGAAGAGCAACGACTTGCGTAGTAGAGACGGTAACCAGGAAAGGTGATCACCAAGTCATCAAGAATTGTCACGAGCCGACCCGTGTCGAGATGTGCTTGAACCATGTTATCTAGAAGCCAGGCAAGCCCTGTTCGGCAATAGCAGTATTTGCCATCAGGTCGCTGAGATTGAATACAAGGCGCCCTTCGGCGTAGGCGGTAGAGATTTGCTCATCATTTTTGAATTCCTAGGCCAGTAAGCCGCCGTGGGTCGGTAAACACAAACCGATGCAGTCATGGTTGCTTAAATCGCATTGCATTTTGGGCAGCGGATTACACTCAAAATAGGCAGAACTGCCCACGACGGTTATCTGCATATCCGGTGCAATTCGCAATGCAATCATGTCTTTCCCAACATCACCCTCGAGGCTGGTACTGATATCGAAGCGCTCTGCCACGATATCAACAAATCGGTTGTCATTGCTGATTTCGATTTTGATGTCGGGATAGTTTGGTAACCAAGGTAAAAGTCTTGGCTAAATGATGGAACGTACGGCATGATTGGTCGCGGTGATTCTGATGGTGCCAACATGTCTGCTACGCATGTTGCCAAGAACTGCCAGCTCCTATTCGATTTCTGTCAGGTGTGTCTCTACGATTCAAAACAATTGCTCCTCTGCTTCTGTTGGCACGACGCTTCGCGTTGTTCGGTTAAGCAGCTTCAGGTCAAGCCTTTGTTCCAGTGGTAGTATTGTTTGGCAGAGAGAGGACTGGGTTACACCAATTTGTGCGGTTGTGCGCGTAAAGCTCCTCGTCGGCAGGCTGCAAAAGCAGTAAGGTCATCGAAAATTGCCATTAATTAGGCTGCAATGGCTCTACCGTTTCTGAACTCCGGCTTGGTTGTATGGGGCTTAGCTTTGGCCTTTGCCCCGCTTTTGATAAGGAGGAAGGGATCATCATGGTCAGTCTGGATAGCCATCCTAAACATATTCGAGAAGTCGTTACGCTTCATTGAAACGCTTGCTTACCAGTCATATTGATCCGGTATACCAGTATCGTTATTGAATTGAAATTTTGCTGTGCTGTTTTCAGCGTCAATATTTTGGCTTAAATTGGAATTCTTAATTTATTCCACTGGAATAAATAGCTGCGATTAAAAAATACGAATCGGAATTTGTATCGCATCATTGCAGTCGCGTTATTTTTATCAGCAGTTTTAATCGTAAGCATCTCATTTGTATAGTCTGTAAACTAGCACTTAAAAAGCGTTAAAGTAGTTCACGTTAGATTTTTTCGGAAGCTACCTTGGAGTTATTAGATACACACATTCACAGGACGCGGTGCTCCAACCATTCACCGGTATTCAAGAAGCAGCTTGCGTAGCGTACATCGGAATCTGGTGTGTCGATCTTCTACCACGAGAGAGTGATATCAATGTCAACAAATATACTGTGCAAATGGCACCGGTAATTGCGGGAAAGTCGATTGGATGACGTGATGCATAGGCGACCATGTTGCCAGTCATAATCGACGACGACAATCCAGATCGCTGAAGATGATGCAGCAGGGCAAACCACAGACGTTCCGGCACAGCCACGTCAGAAATCGATCCACAGGCCTTTTCCTGAGAACTTGCTGTGGTGAATAGCAGGTCATTAGGCTATTGGAGCCTGCTAACCTGCAATGCGAAGGTAAACTAAAATCAATGGATGAAGATGTATCCGAACAGCTAGAAGTGATTGAAGCATTGTCGCTACTTTGTGCTTCGTCTTTCAGATTTATACATTTATTCCACTGGAATAAATGTATATAAAAACATGAAAGTTTGTATTCGACTAATCTGCGGTAAGATCAATAGAACAAAAATAGAGTATCTACTATTTTTAATGAATTCAAATTTTGTAGATGTTTTTGTTGGCCTGTCCCTGAATTTAGTCCGAACTCTTTATAGAATTTATGATTAAAAAACTATCTGCAAATTAGTTCGGTGTCAGGAAGCTAAGTATGCTGTGGTGATGCTCCTAATTGCATTTCTGATGCCGTGCTGCGATGACTTTGAGAAAAACCAATACTCATTCAAACATTCATCCCCCTCCAGCTTACCGTTGAAGTTTTTAATATATGCATTCTGCTACGGCTTGCCAAGATCGATAAATAGTAATTGAAGTCGTTTTCGGTAAACCCATTTATCCACACCTTGCTAATAAACTCGGTGTCGTTATCCATAATCGCCGATCTAGGCAACCCTCGACTTTCTGCCAAACGTTCTAGAACAGCCACAATACAGTGGCCAGGAAGTGAAGTGTCGAATTCTATTGCCAAACACTCTTTTGTGAAATTATCGACGATATTTAAACAGCGCAGGCGATGTCCGTCAATAAATTCATCCTATACAAAGTCCATTAATCAACTCTGATTCTGTTCCTCTGTCACTACCTTCAGCTGCCGATCAATGCCGGCGATACACTTATACATGCAACTAGGCACCATCAAACTGGTTACATGGTATACCTGATATATGCCTTATAATTAATCAAGCAATCTTACCGACATAGCAGCACGTGTAGGCGTCGCTATCCTTGGCATCTTTTCTGACCGGCCCGGCCGACAACATTCTTGAGCGTCGCGTTGTCGAGTATTGATTTTGCCAGTAATTGTCTCTGCTTCAAGTTTCTTGAGTCGTTGTGCTTCGGATACTGTCATCCCGCCGAATTTCGCTTTCCAGTTTTAATAGGTGGTGTCGCTGATACCGTGTTTCCAGCAAAGCTCCGATTCTTTTAATGTGCCAATGATTGGTTCTTCCATGAAACATTTTTTCATGCTGCCTCCAGTTGGCAGACGCTAAAATTTTAGCGTACTAATTTTGATAAGCAGGTCTAACGAAATCAGATCTCATCTTACACTCGACCATCTGTGTTTTATTGATTGTACGAGGAGATGCACTACTTACTTATCCTAGTTTTATAACGATAGGAAGGTACGTACTTCATTTCGCAATACTCAATAGGGTCACGCCTGTCAGAAAGCATAACGCGCTCGCAAACCAACAATGGTGTGCCCAGACTGACATCAAGTAAGGTCACGTCGTCAGCAACGGCAGCGACCGCACCAACGCTTTCCAAACTTTCCGATGGATCAATACCGAATTTATCAATAAGGATGCGATATAGAGAACCTGCGCGTTCCAATTCTTTACGTTCCAGTTTAGCGCCTGGTGGTAATTTTAAATATGAATCTTGCAAGCCAACTGGCGCGCCATTCATCAGACGCAGGCGTTTAATTCTCAACAGCGGAACTTGTTGTTCAATTTGCAGGAGACTGGAAATTGCCATACTTGCGGCGACATTTTCCATGAGCAGAATCTTTTGCCCGGGAGTGCCACCTCGTTTGAGAGTATCTTCAGTAAAACTCCCCAATGAGCGCGACATTTGACGAACTGCTTCGGGTGCCGTGAAGGTACCACGACCATGATCGCTGTACAGTACACCCTGTTCTTCCAATAGACGTATGGCCTTTCTTACGGTGTCTCTGCTGACATTATAAGTGAGGGCCAAATCCCGTTCTGTCGGTAACGCTGTATTTGGGCCTAATTTGCCAGACTCCATAGTCTGTTGCAGTGTTTGTGCCAACTGCCGATAAAGCGGCATTGTGGATACTGTCGATGTTTCAGTGGAGGCATGAGGCGATGCTTTTTTTATTGGCATGGTATAGGTTTGTTTGAACGCATTCAGGATAACTTCACTGAAACAGATTGCTTATTTAAAAAATCATGTGCATTTCACATTTCAAAAAATGCTGGGTGCATTTTAAAAAATATTCGCTCTGAATATCTGTTAAAAAATTTGGTACGATCCCAAAATTGGATCGTACCATAAGCCTATTCAGATTTTTTTGGGGAACTATATTTTTCAAAATAAGTTACATGCTTAATCTGTATTTTTGTTTTGTCCCGGAATGAAATCTTCAGTCCGTAATAAGGGGCGACTGCTAATGAAATCACGTAAAACGTCAACGTCAATATAGTCGCTAGATACTATCCCTGGATGATCGGACAGAACAGGATAGCCATCACCACCCTTGGCATTAAAACTGGTGATCGCAAGTCGATAAACTTTGTCTTTTATTATAGGCTGACCGTTAATAAGTAATGACTTGGCTTGATTGCCATCACTGTCAATTTGTACACCCAGCATCTGTGGAAATGCGCCTGAACCCGGGGTCATCCTCGAGATTTGGTGTAAGTACGACTCCAGATCATTCCCTTGTATTTGAATCACATGCAAATGATTTTTAAATGGCAGTACTTTTACAATATCGCGATAGCTGATGTCACCTGCAGGCAGAGAATCGCGTATACCGCCGGAACTGATAATTGCCAGGTCAGCATGCATTCTTTCGCGCATTGCGGACGTGATGAGGATGCCGAGATTGGTTGCCTTATTTCTTATATTTTTTCGTTCCCCATCGAATTTCCCATTGCTCTGACCTACGATCTTCTCCATACCTGAGATGGCGTTTTGTTGAAATGGAAGCAGGAGCTTCAGCATTTCCGGGTCTTCAGTGATGCTGGTAGGCTGTTTTTCTGATGCTGGTGCTGTTAAGTTGACTGGTATCAGCTGGTATCGGATAAGTTTGAGTCCGTCATGAGTGAACTCAAAATCGGCTCGTCCGACAAATTTACCCCATTCCGCAGCCTGAACGATCCAGGTGCCATTCTGATAGTCCGGCATGCAACTATCGCCGGGGGTATAGGCTTCATTGCGTTGATTTTGTTCTGACATACAAACTGGGTGATGGCTATGGCCGCCAACTACCAAGTCAATACCTTTGACAGAGCGTGCTAACTCGACATCCCCAGGTGAGTTCACTCCATGTTTGCCGTCGACATAATGTCCCATATGGGTGAGTGCAATTAGAATATCAGTCTGAGGTTTTAGTTGTGGTAACAAGTCTTGTGCCTCTGTTTCAGGAGCACGAATGGTAATGCTGGGAAATTTTGTTCGATCAATCAATTTATTGGTGTCGTCCGTCGTCAGTCCTATAACAGCCACCTTGACATGCTCAAACTGGAAAAGTCGATAGGCTTCAAAAACTCGTTGCCCTGCTTGGTAAATATTTGCAGATAGCCATGGGAAATTCGACCATTCATGCTGCTGGCGCAGCTGAGTTTGAGGTGTCTTATCAAACTCATGGTTACCTACCGCCATTGCGTCATAACCGATATATGACATACCCCTGAAATCAGGCTCGGCATTTTGCAAATCAGATTCTGGTGTACCGGTATTGACGTCACCGGCATCCAACAATAGGGTGTAGCCGCCCTGAGCTGTAACTTCGTTTCGAATGTTGTCAATCAGCGTTTTGCGTGCAGCGAGGCCATATTCGTTATTTTTATTTTTCCAGAACCTGCCATGGTGGTCGTTAGTATGAAGTATTGTCAGTTTCAGAGAAGGAGAAATATCCTGACCCAGCACAGTTCCTGCATGGTTGCAGATCCATAAGATGATGGCTAGCCGTAGTAGTTTCATAAAAAGTTTCATAATCAGTGATTCAAAAAATGATTCGCCATGACAATCCGTATCTTCAATGAAGTTGGCCGCATATATATTTAAGTAAAAATCATCGCTCTTGGATAGATCGGCATTCATATCGGATCAGAATGTAATGTCTTTCGTGGCGTGGGTTCTTGTAAATTTTTCTTATAGTCGACGCATTGACGCTGCCCTAAATTCATAGAGTGGCCTCCTAACATATACGCCGATACTGTTGATCGTGAATTAAGCCACCGGCTACTTTGTTGAATTTGATAGCATTTCCACGATGTATTTGAGTGCCAGCAATATCCGTAGAGATTCATCGCAACAATGAATCGCGTTCAGCCATGACAAGCATTGCTAAACAATCGCAGCGCCGACACGCTTAATGACGTATCACTCGTTTGTTGTAAAGTGCGTAGTGATCGATTTTCTTTGTGCCTCCATTTTTTAGCCGCGAAAGTACTCATCATTTGACCGGATAAAACTATCCGAGATCCTTCGTCGTTATCAGGTGCGTATAGTAATTAGCCCCGGTAAGTATATTAAAAGCGAGTTTTCATCATTTTTCCGGAGAGTGTAGATTAAATTATTGGTTCGTACCAATAATTTAATCATTTGTTTTTAATTTTTTTTAAAATAATAAAAAACCGGTTTTTGTCATATTCCTGTCATATATGTGTTTGATTTTATACAAAAAATTTTATTTTTTTATAAACCGCATGTTTTTTCAAATATATCTTTGAAAATTGGTACATACCAATATAGAATTAAATCTATCGATCAGCATTGGTAAAAATAAAGCACATCCCTGAATAATTTGCAGATCGGGCACCTTTGGAAAAGTCGTAAATTTACTAACTCAATGGAGGTTATATGTGCAAGAAAGTAAGGTTGCTGGCGGCAGGATCTGCCATGGCAATACAGTGGACGTCAACGGTGCTGGCGCAGGAAAATCTGCAAGGGACAGAGCCTGGTTTGACGAAGGTCGAGGTCATAGGACAATTGGTTGGTAAAGGTGAAGCGCGCGCCAACAGTGTCATTGATAAAGAAATTATTTTGCAGCAACCGGCGGGTCTTGATCCTTTGAAGTTGCTGAATCGTATTCCTGGTTTGCAGGTTGGTTCAAGTGATGCGTTGACAGGTAGTTTTTCTATGCGTCTGTCCATGCGTGGTCTGAACAAAGAACAGATTGGTGTGTCAGTAGATGGCATTCCGAATGGCTCTACATTATCCAACGGTGGCACTATGCCAACCAGATTATTGGATACGGCAAATTTGGTACGTATCGATGCATCACAGACAGCTGGAGACCTTGGCACGCCATCAAATCAAGCATTAGGTGGATTCATTGATTTCCGCACCAGAGATCCTTCGAAAGTGCGCGGCGGTGACGCTGAGGTCTCGATGGGTAGCTTTGGTTATCAGCGTGAATTCGTACGTTACGATACAGGTAAATTCGCTAACGGCCTGAGTGCTTATGGTGACTTGTCGCATTCTTATGTGCGTACTTGGCCGGGCGATCAATCTGGTCGCAGCCGTCGTGATCATGCTGATCTGCGCATCTTGCAAGAATTTGACGGTGGTTCTAGCTTGCGTGCGACGGTAAGTTATAACGACATGGCGGACAATGATTATGATGCTGTGGCATTGACTGCATTGAGTGCGCCATTTTACAAAAGTAATTTTCAGTCCAACCCTGGGACTGATGGTTTAACAGATAGATGGACTGGTGATCCTGCAATTGATCAGAATTATCGTGGTACAAGGGGCATCAATAGTCGCGAACTGTTTGCCCACCTGGATTGGACTTACAAGTTCGGTGAAACCAGTAAGTTAACTGTAAAACCGTACATGCATACCATGAATGGTAATGGCTGGTTCTATGTGCCTTATAAGCAATTGCCTACTAATGGTCAAGTGTACAGTGCTGTTCCAGATGCAGGAAAACCGGTTAGCACCGTTCAGGAATGTTATGCCAATCAATACCAGAAAACGGCAAACGGTGAGTTGATTCCGCTCGCTTCAGCTACTTTCCCGGCAGGTGTCACCGCGGCTTCTTTGAAGGCTGCCGGTTGCCCGGCGGCGGCTAAATATGCAATGAATCCGCAAAATGCCTGGGGCGCACGCGAAGCGACTTCACGCCGTAGTGACAACGAGATTAATCGTAAAGGATTTGTATCTGAGTTAAGCACAAATATCGGTGATGTTCACACTCTGCGCTTTGGTGGATGGTACGAAGATATCGATCGTAAAAAAGTACGAAATTGGTTCCAGGTAACTGATCCAACTCTCAGTAGTGCGTTTAATGAAAGTTCCTTGTATTCCGTCACCCAGGATAGACGTTACAAATCCAAAACGACGATGGCATATCTGCAAGACAAAATGAATTTGCTCAACGATACTCTGGAGTTGGATGTTGGTGTGACCTATCAACGTTTTAACGAGACCTATAAGTCCGCAGTCGAGTTCAATGGCACTCGTGAACTGACAGTGTCATCAGGGCTATTGCCAAAGCTCGCTACGCTGTATCGCTTAGGAAATGACTGGGAGTTGTTTGCTAGTGCATCTAAAAATTTTAGTGCCATCCCAGATAGCGTATTTGAAGGAACTGCTGCAGTAGATTCCAAAAACGGTATTAAACCAGAAACCTCGGTCAATAAAGATGCTGGTATTCGCTGGATTAAAGGTGCTTACGGACTGTCATTGTCTGTTTATAAGATAGATTATCGTGACCGGATTTCTATTCAGAATGGCAATCCGAATGGCGATATTTTTTCTCGTGATGCTACGACCACATTCCAGAATCAAGGAGGTATCAGTTCAAGTGGCGCAGAGATTAGTGGACGTGCTGGATTTGGCAATATTGAACTGACCGGAAATTATTCGTATAACGATGCACATTATGTCTCCGATACTGTTGCTGAGGGTATTAAAGCGGGTGATCCGGTATTGGGTGCTGCTAAACATAATGCTTTTGTTGAAGTAAGCTGGAAGCCATCACAGACATGGCGATTGGCTGCTAATGCGAAGTATATCGGTGAATCTGCAGGTACCTATAACGTTGTTCCCAATACCGTCATCACAGGTGGGCCTGCTGCTTATCCAAGAGAGTACATGCCTTCCTATACTCTGGTTGGATTGTCTGCCAGTTACCGACCAAGTGGCAGCATGATGGGGATGAGCAAATTTGAATTGGGATTCAATGTTGAAAATCTGTTCGATAAAAAATACCTGTCAGGTGTTGGGTCTGAGCTGACGACTTCGAACCCATTGACATCCGGACGTTATTTCCTGGGAAGCCCGAGAACTATGTTTTTCACAGTACGCGCTCATATGTAAATTGACTACATTCTTGGTATAGTTAATTTTACAAAATAGATAAGAATCCTGCTCAAACAATGAGCAAGTAATACACCAGTACTGGATTGATTTTGGCGACAAATAAGTTCGGTACTGGTAAATCAATTCTTAATAAAATGCCGATAAGTATTGTTTTGTAAGAGTACAAGGTCTGTGACCATATTCCATATCCACTGGACGAGCGTTGCATTTGCATTCCTGCCTATGCAGGTTGCAATGTATCCCATTCATACAGTTTCTTGAATCATTGATTGTGAGATGTAGTGTGATGAATTTTTTCAAGACATTGATTTCGCAATTAGCGTGGGCGGCAGGTATTTTGCTGCTGCTGTACGGTGTTGCCGCAATGGGCAGGCTTGCTGAAGGCAGTAAATCTCGCCAGGTTCAATTACGTGTTGCATTGTTCATCAACGGTTCACTGGGGGATAAATCATTCTTCGATTCCGCAGTCAGTGGTTTGTATGCAGCAAAAAAGGACTTTCCCATCATGGCGAAGGTCATTGAAGGTGGAACAGATCCCATGCGCTGGGAATCGGCTCTGACAGACTTGGCGGATAGTGGTGATTATGACCTGATCATTGCTGGTACCTATTCTATGGTTCCGTATGTACAAAAAATAGCCAGTGGCTTTCCCGCAATGAAGTTTGTGGTTTTCGATGCCAGTGTGGATTACGCAGCCTGTGCTTGCAAAAATGTGCATTCCATACTGTTTCGTCAAAATGAGGGCGCGTATTTGGCGGGCTATTTGGCCGCACGTCTGATGGAGACAGGATTGCCAGATGTCCAGGCTGGTAGCGGTCTGGGGGTGATTGGTGGAATGCCAATTCCTGTGGTTGACGATTTCGTCGGCGGATTCCTTTCTGGAGCTAAAGCTGCGGTTCACGATATTCATGTAATGACTCAATATGCCAATGCATTTTCAGACCCTGCTGTTGGCAAAGAAATTGCGAAAGCTCAGTATCAGCAAGGTATTGGGCTCATTTTTCATGCCGCAGGAGCAACTGGGCAAGGCGTCAATGAAGCGGCCGAAGAGGCTCGAGGTTACGTGATTGGAGTGGATATGGATCAGTATGCTTTGTATGAAAAATCCAATCCTTCTCGCGCAGCTCGTATCGTTACTTCAGTCATGAAAGATGTCGGTATTAGTATCTACCGTTCAATACAGCAAGAATTAAATGGGCAAACCACCTATGGAAAAGTGGTATCTCTGGGGCTGGCTGAAGGTGGTATCAAGTTGGCGCGTAATTCCAAAGTGATGGCAAATACAAGACCGGCTATTGTGCAGGCGGTCAATGATCAGGAGCGCGCGATTATTTTACGTAAGGTCATTGTTCCCAGTGTTTTTGGAATGCATGAGACCTCTGTGACGAGCACGAACTCTACGCATACTTTGCCTTCAACCGATAAGGTGAGCAAACAATGATGATGAACTTGTCTGAACAAGACGACTACTCTGTGAGCAAACCGGATCTGATCTTGCAAGCAAACACTATGGTGGAATTACGCGGCATATCAAAGCGCTACGCCAACGGTAATCTGGCCAGTGACAATATCAGCATCTGCATACAGCAAGGTGAAATTCACGCAATTATTGGTGAAAATGGTGCGGGTAAATCTACTTTGATGAAAATGCTGTATGGCATGGAAAAGCCAGATACAGGCGCAATAATCATCAATGGCCAAACTTGTCTCTTTCAGCAACCTGCAGATGCTATTGCCGCAGGCGTCGGTCTTGTTCCACAACATTTACAGTTATTACCTTCTTTTACCGTTGCACAAAATATAGTGTTGGGGCACGAGCCCAAAAAGGGCTTGTGGATTGACGATGCACGTGCTGTGGCTGATGTATTAGCCACTGCGCATCAATATGGATTGGATATCGATCCAAAAGCCATTGTTGCGACTCTCTCTCTGGGGGAACAGCAACGTGTGGAAATTATTAAAACTCTGTATCGAGGCGCAAGCGTTATCTTGCTCGATGAGCCCACTGCGGTATTGAGTCCGCAAGAAGCGGAAGCCTTGTTTGTCACTCTGCGAAAACTGGTCAAACTAGGCGTTACTATCATTCTGATTACACACAAGTTGATGGAAGTACGCGAAGTTGCACATCGATTCACTGTGTTGCGCAATGGCAGAGTCACCGGGATGGGGGAGTCCGGAACTATCAGCGATGAGCAGATGACGCAAATGATCGTCGGTCGTCCACTCAAATCAATCCGAGTCAGAGCCAAGAAAAAGCATGACCCTTTAGCCGATCCTTTGATCACAGTCAGAAATATCTCGCTGACTCATGGGAAAGTCCTTAGTAAGTTGCATGGTCTTTGTTTTGATATCGCACCAGGTGAAATTTTGGGTGTTGCCGGTGTTGAGGGGAATGGCCAAAATCTGCTTGCGGAGATTGTCAGTGGGCTGACTAAACCAGATACAGGCGATATTGCCATCGCCGGAGTAAGCTATTCGGGGAAAGGTATCAGGGCCGCCAGGATGCATGGTGTTGCCTCTATTCCTGAGGACAGATTACACAACGGCATTGCAAAAAATATGAGTCTTATTGAAAACGTCATCGCCGTTGATTATCACAAGGCAACGTTGTCACGTATGGGTGTACTGGATATGCAAGCCGCCAGAAACATGACCGTCGACATTATAGAAAAATTCAAAGTAGTTGCTCATTCCCCCGAACTGTCCATCGGCTCTTTGTCAGGTGGCAATATGCAGAAACTGATCATGGGGCGTGAGCTGTCAACCTCACCCAGATTACTTGTTGCCAGCCAGCCGACTCGGGGCGTAGATATTGGTTCCACTCAGGATTTGCATCAACACTTACAGGATTTATGTAAAAGTGGCGCAGCGATCTTGCTTATCTCTGCAGACATAGACGAAATATTGACGTTGTCGGATCGGATTATGGTGATGTTTCAGGGGCAGATTGTCGCTCATTTTAAAAATGAAAATCTCACCGCGCAGGATTTGGGGGCGTTCATGACGGGAAGTAAGCGGCACGAAGGTGTACAGGCAATGCTAACTTCGCCATTGACTAACCCAACCCTCAAGGCGGCAGTATGAGTTTGCCATCTGGACTGTCTGATCAGCAATCTGATCTTGCTTTGATGCACCGTCTGCGTCTGCCTGTGGCAATTATTTTTGCTTTGGCGGTTGGTTTCGTTGTTACGGCAATATTCAGCAAAGAACCAGTGCGTGCATTCATTATTTTGATTACCGGTGCCTTGCCGGATATTCAATGGAGTGAAACAAGTGGTTGGCACATCATGCGAGTAGTGCGATTTTGTTCTGCTCTTGAAGATGCGATCACATTGACATTCTTAGGATTGGCAATTGCGATACCTTTCCGCGCAAGGCAATTTTCATTGGGTGCCGATGGCCAGATGTTTTTATCTGCACTAATGGCGACGGTCGTGAGTCTCTATTTGCCTGGCCCTGGCTTTTTAGTATTACCAGCGGCGTTTTGTGCAGCCATCTTCACCGGTTTTCTTTGGGGCTTACTACCTGGCTTATTGAAAGCTCGTTATCAGGCCAATGAAATTGTCACAACTCTGATGTTGAACCTGATTGCGATACAATTTTTTCGCTTTGTCATTGCGGTGTACCTACGCGATCCGAATGCTGGTTTTTTAGCCAGTGCAGTCATCCCGACGGCTACGATATTACCGAGCCTGATTCCGCAAACTAACCTGTCTGCCATGATCTTTATGGTTCCTGTGGTGGCAGCAGCGGCATGGTGGTGGTTGAACAGAACAACGCCAGGATATGAGATTCGTACCGTAGGTGAGGCACCTGATTTTGCCAAACAGGCAGGTATGCCGGTACATCGCGCCATCATTTTGTCGATGGCGACGGGTGGCATATTTGCTGCATTTGCAGGTATTCATATCAGCAATGCTTTGCTGAAACGATTACCCGTAGACATGGCGCCGGGCCTGGGATTTGATGGACTGGTAGTCGCACTTCTTGCACGTAATGATCCCAAAAATATTC
The DNA here is from genome assembly GCF_049339385.1 of Undibacterium sp. SXout7W. Taxonomy (NCBI): domain Bacteria; kingdom Pseudomonadati; phylum Pseudomonadota; class Betaproteobacteria; order Burkholderiales; family Oxalobacteraceae; genus Undibacterium; species Undibacterium sp. SXout7W. The sequence goes on from NZ_JBMPPF010000015.1 coordinate 94,616, forward strand.
CTCTCTCAGCTTTCTTTTATGCTTACCTGCGGACCGGGGCGCAGGCCATGGAGCGCGGCAGTGATGTCTCGAGAGAGATCGTTATGCTGATTCAGGCATTCATGATTTTATTCATTGTTGCTGACCGTTTGTTGCCGATCGCCTTCCCTCAATTGATTCGCAGCACTCTATTCCGATTTGGCAAACTTCGTGGAGTCAAACAATGAATATAGATACCTTGGCATGGATCAGTTTAGTCATCAGTGTTCTGGTGGCGATCTTGCGTGCATCTACGCCTATTATCTTTGCTACTCTTGGTGGTCTGATCTCGGATTTGGCGGGTAGCATCAATGTTGCCTTGGAAGGCTTGATGTTAGTAGCGGCATTCTTCGGTGTGATCGTCTCTATTTACGCGCCAGGCTGGTTTCCCGGGATGGCCGAATGGATATATCCCTGGTTGGGATGTCTTGCCGGTATTACTGCTGCGTTATTGTTAACTGGTTTGCTGGCAGTGTTTTATCTGGAATTGAATGCTGATCTGATTGTTGCTGGTATTGCGATCAATATTCTTGCCTCCGGCTTAACGGTATTCCTTTTACTGACCATTGTTGGTGACAAGGGCTCGACTGCTGGGCTGAACAGCCATCCATTGCCCTCAATACACATCCCCGGTCTGGATGCTTTTCCTGTTCTTGAATTGTTGTTGAATGGTGAAGCTCACAAAGGTCATCATGTCCTGATGATCGGAGCGCTATTCAGCGTATTCCTGATATCGCGGTTTTTGTACCGTACACGCTATGGCACATGGATCAGAGCCGTTGGTGAAAATCGCGAAGCTGCATTGGCTGCCGGGATTCCAGTCAAGCGTGTTCAGTACGTGGCATTTTTCCTGAGTGGACTGTTGGCTGCGCTAGGAGGTATTTATCTCAGTATGGGATATCTGACTCTCTTCCAGACTGAGATGACGGCTGGTCGAGGTTTTCTGGCGCTGGCGGCTATTTTTCTCGGCGCACGTCGTCCATTTGGCAGCTTTGCCGCCGCCATACTATTTGGTGCCACAACTGTACTTGCAACGCGCCTTGGCAGTTTTCAATTGCCGACGGAGCTGGTTTTCATGCTACCTCCGGCAATCACTATTTTGATGTTGGTCATGGTGGGGTGGCGTCGATCTGTATGAATAACAGAAGACCTTAAACGATATCAACGGTGATGACATTTTTCTGGAGGAACACCAAGTGCTACCAAATCAATTAAAAGATCGCATCTTTGCATCCCTGGCGTTGGCTGGTATGGGGGATGCACTGGGCGCGCCCACCGAGCAATGGACTATTGACGAAATTCGCTCAACACACGGCGGCCTGGTCACTGCTTTTACCGCACCCACAGCCGACACTTTCGCTGGTGCGCAAAATGGTAAATATGCTGAGGTAACCGATGATGCCAGTCAGATGTATTTTCTCGCCAGAGCGATGATTGCAGGACATGGCCCCCTGGATCAGGAACATTGGATCAATTGTTTGCTGGATTGGGCACAGCACAGCCCAAAAGCCGGATTCATGGGGCCAAGTACTGAGAGCATGGTCAAAGCACTTCTCGATGGTAGCGATACGGCAAAAGTCGGTGTCATCGGTAACTCTTTACGCAAAATGACAACGGTCGGAACCACCAATGGTGCTGCCATGCGCGTTGCACCGGCAGGTATGATTTTTCCGGGAAATATTGAGGCCGCATGCCAGCAGGCATTAATTACCTGCTTACCGTCACATGATACCGATGTCGCCATTTCGGCTGCGTGCGCAATCGCTGCCGCAGTATCAAAGGCTTTGGTATCGGGAACACTGAGAGAGGTTATTGCCGCCTCTTTAGAAGGTGGAAAAATCGGTGAACAATTGGCGGCACAACATGCCCGCATAGTTGCTGGACCTCACTTTTTGTCGCGACTAGAAATGGCTTTGCAGATTGCCGACGAATCAACGAGCGACTATGCATTCATGATGAAGATGGAAAAGCTGGTTGGTAATTCCGTATTGGCCGCAGAATCGGTTCCCGCAGCGTTAGGAGTGGTCGCATATGCCAATGGAGATCCTATGCGAACGATTTCTATCTGTGCGTCGATTGGTAACGATACAGACTCCATTGCCACCATGGCAGGTTCCATCGTCGGAGCGATGGCGGGTACGGCAGCCTTGCCACAACAACTGCTGGCTGAATTTATTTCTGCCAACGCTGCCGAGTTTGATCTGGATGCTCTGGCCATGGGCTTAGCTGATATCGCCTTTAAAAATGTCGAGAATGAAAAACATGAAACCAGATGACAATGAGCAGATACAAAGGGAAGGCAAGAAACGCCGGTGGGATATTCTGTCCTTTGGTGATCCGGTAGCAGATCTTGTTTTTGGCGTTAGTTTGCCACCGCACAATGGCGAAAAAGTTCTTGGACGCTCGCTTGGTATATGGCCCGGTGGAACTACTGCCAACCTCGCATGTGCTGTATCCAAAATTGGCCTTCAGGCTGCTATTTATGGAAGAGTGGGTGACGATGGGTATGCAGCAATATTGCGTGCATCATTCTCAGACTTTGCAGTCAATACTGATTATCTGGAAACCGTAAAACAGAGTAGTTCTTCACTCGCGATCAACATGTTATCGGATTCGGGGGAGAAGTCCATTGTCTTCATTCCCACAAAAGCTGAACCGCTAAACGAAATGCGGCTGCGAGAAGCAATGCAGCAAACGCAGATCGTCTATGCCATGCCCTATGACCTTGAGGAACTTGATACGCTCAGTCGATTAGCTAGGGCAGAGACTGTTCTGGTTGCTATTGATATTGAAGCTGCTGTCGCGCCTGATTATGCCGCGATGTGGGACCGGATATCTCGTGCTGACGTGGTGTTTTTTAATGAATCTGGGTTTATGGCTGGAACTGGAGAGTGTCCCAATGAAGAGTCCATCTCCCGGCTACTGGCAGCAGGTCCCCGTCTCATTGTTGTAACTTTGGGTGCTGGAGGTGCCATGGCTGCTAGCAAAAAAGGCTTTGCAAGACAAGCTGCATTTGCAACGCCTGTTATTGATACCACTGGCGCCGGAGATACTTTCAATGCTGTGTTTCTAGCTGCATATATAGAAGGGCAAACTTTGCAAGACACATTGCGCTTTGCCTGTGCGGCTGCCAGCAAAACTGTAGCAACCATGGGAGCGCGTGCCGGAATGCCGACACGTGACGAGATACTCTCAGCACTGTCAGGTGATGTATACAACTTATAGAAAGAAAATAAAATGGTCACAGTATTTGGTTCGATTAATCTTGATGTCTCAGTTCCAACTAAACATTTGCCCAATGTTGGTGAAACAGTTATGGGTGGCGCAGCGCTAATTTCACCCGGGGGGAAAGGTGCTAATCAGGCACATGCTGCTCGACTGTTTGACGTGCCTACGCGTCTTTTTGGCGTAGTGGGGCAAGACGCATTCGCTGAGCCGGCATTGGCCTCGCTCTCGAATATCGGTGTTGATATCACGGGAATCACAAGTACTGCGTCTCAAAGAACAGGCTTAGCTGTCATCACGGTCAATGAAAATGGCGATAATTCCATAGTGGTCTCAGCAGGAGCCAATCTGGAAGCATATTCTGCAATGGTATCTGACCATATTCTAGATGAAACCCGTGTCCTGTTATTGCAGTTGGAAGTACCCGCTGCTGAGTCTTTCAGATTAGCGCACCGTGCCAGACAACGCGGTTGCAAGGTAATACTGAATGTTTCTCCTATATCTGATGCAGTAGATATCGATTTCTCGGCAATCGATATCCTGATTGTCAATGAAATAGAAATCGAGCAAATTAGTCGGCGACTTGGCATTACTGCCACCGATTCAGTTGGTTTGGCAGTGGCAGTGTCACAAGCTCACAATGTAGATGTACTTGTCACCATGGGAGAAAATGGTTCGGTGCTGTCGCAAACGGATGATCGATTGTTCGTCACACCTACGATGCAAGTAACACCAATTGATACGACAGGCGCGGGTGATACTTATACAGGTGTTTTTGCGGCAGCCTTAGCGAGTGGTTCTTCGGCTGTGCAAGCGATGTCCAGCGCATCTGTGGCCGCAAGCCTTGTCTGTACGCGTCTCGGTGCACAGGCGGCACAATTTTCCCGTGAAGAGATAGAGAAACACTTAATCTCGGAGGCGCATACAACTGAGTTTGCGGCTGGATATGCAGACAATTACATCACGGGCTGCGCATGAGTAATGCAACATTCAATGCGACAGACATAGTCATCGATTGCGACCCCGGTATCGATGATGCCCTGGCATTACTATTAGCTGCTGCGAGTAGTCATTTGAACATGCTGGCAGTGACTACGGTTACTGGAAATCGTCCGGTGGCGTTGACTGCATACAACGCCCGCAACATTCTTGATCTCGCTCACAAACAGAATGTCCCCGTTTATGCTGGCGCGGAACGCTCTATTTTCGATGCTGGTTCGCGTTGTAACCTGGTACATGGAGAGGATGGACTTGGTGGATTAGACATACCAAGCACAGGAAAAATTTCTGCAGGTCATGCTGTATATCACCTGATCAGGTTACTGTCAGAACATCAGAGTAACAGCATTACCCTGATTGCCATTGGTCCGCTGACAAATTTAGCGCTTGCCGAACTTTTATCTCCCGGCATATTGCTGCGTGCAAGGAAAATCCTGATCATGGGCGGCGCATTGCGCTGTGCTGGCAATATCACACCGGCTGCTGAATTCAATTTTTATGCAGATCCGATAGCAGCCCAGATTGTGATGCAATCAGGCGCACAAATTGTCTTGTTCCCGTTGGATGTCACTAGTTCGGCAGTCATGTCGTCAGATTGGATTCGCTCCTTTGATCATATGGATAGCGCCTGTGGTAAGGCTGTTACTCATATGCTGGATGCATATTCCAAACTCGATCCTCTATTGCATGATGCTTGCCCAGTGGCATATTGCTTAGATGAGAGTTTGTTTTCAGGTGAATACTGCCGTGTTGAGATTGATTGCAGTTCTGAAGTAAGCGCAGGTCACTGCAAGGCTACTTTCTTTGACAGCAGCACCGACTCAATTTCGACAAACGTTCATGCCATGATCTACGTCAATAATGCAGCGTTATTGCCTCTGATTCACAAGCATATTTGTAATTTGCCATAGTACACTACAGAATACTCATTACGGAAAAACGATGACGATAGTCCAGAGCAATCTTCCAGGTAAACTGTTATTTCAACGCGCTAATTCTTTTAAGAGACTAAAGCGATTTTTGAATGTATTACCGATTTTGCTGGTGGTGGTTTCCATCAGTGCCTGTGTCACTACCACCGGCCAAATGGCCGCATTGCCGCACACGGTGGAAAACCTGCGTTTTATCGGTGAACAGCGTATTCCCCTGAAACATACTTATGAGGGGACGGTAGTCGGTGGCTTATCTGGTTTGGACTATGATCCTCGCTCAGGTAACTGGATACTTGAAAGTGATGATCGGTCTGACGTCAATGCTGCGCGATTTTATACAGCAAAATTGGACTACGACCAGTACAAATTTTCTAGCGTGACACTGACCGGCGTGAATTTTTTTAAGCAAGAAGATGGTAGCGTTTATCCTAATATTGAGCAACATGCCGCTCATAAAAAGGGAATGGTGCCCGATATTGAGAGCATACGATTTGACCCTCTCGATAGTACTGTTTGGTATGCCAGTGAAGGAAATCGAAAACTGGACATGCATCCCTTTGTTAGGCATGCGCAGGCCAATGGCAGCTATCTATCTACGTTGCCAACACCTGCCATGTTTAATGTCTCTAGCAAAGTAGAAATTGGATCGCGTAATAACTTAACTTTTGAAGGTTTGAGTTTTTCGCCAGACGGTAAGACCATATGGCTGGGAATGGAAGCACCTCTGTATCAGGACGGCGAAGTCGCCACGACGACAAAAGGCGCGTACTCGCGCATCACTCAGCTAGATCGCCAGGGGAAAATACTGGGACAGTTTGCATATCCACTGGATTCTATTCCCGTTGCTCCTGCCAAAGGGAAACTTGCTGATAATGGCCTCGCAGAGTTGTTGGCAATTAACGATCATCAGTTATTCGCAATAGAGCGCTCTGGCTCACAAGATAATGCCGGTGTTTTTCATTTCTACATACGTATTTATGAAATAGATGTGGATGGTGCCACGGATGTTGCTGATGTCACTGCTTTAAAAGCTACATCGTTTAAACCAGTCAAAAAGCGCTTGATTGTGAATCTGAATTCTTTAAAAGAACTGAAGGTGGTCGATAACATTGAGGGAATCGCCTGGGGTCACAAACTGGCAAATGGACACGACAGCATTGTTCTCGTGTCTGACGACAATTTTTCCGATACTCAGGTGACGCAATTTTTGGCATTCGAGGTATTGCCAAAAACACGATGACTGCATAGACGCAAACTGCATTCGCATAAAAGCGTCAAACAAATTTTATTCAAAGTAGTCATAAACAAATATGAAAAACTTAAAAATTGGTGTTCGCCTTGGTATCGCCTTTGGTGCATTGTTATTTTTGCTGACAATGGTTGCCTATATCGGCTGGTCTTCGCTCAGCAATACTAAAATGCAAGTTGATGTGATTGTCAACGAACACAATGCTGAAATCGCGGCTGCCAATGCTATGCGTGGAAATCTCAACATTGTTGCGCGAGCAGTACGTAACTACATTCTGTATTCAGAGAAAAATCTCAAACAGTCTCAATTGGAACGTATTGCTAACGCACGCCAGAAGTACGATGAAGATTTTAAGAAGTTGGGTTCGCTCATTCGTGACGAGAAGTCGAAGTTGTTATATACCGAACTTCAGGAACGTCGGAACGAGACACGACCTTTATATAACAAAATAATCGAGATGGTCGATGCTGGTAATTCTATCGAGGACGTAAGCGGTGTTTTGGGAACCACCGTTCAGCCATCCCAAGATAAATGGTTCAACATGATTGCAGAAATGATCGCGCTTCAGGAAAAATTGAACCGCGATGCGATCGAAAAAATGAATCAGGAATACGATTTTACGACAAACCTGTTATTGGTCTCGGTACTCGTTGCTGTAACGGCCGGCGCAATCCTGACATGGTTTATTACGCGTTCGATTACTGTGCCCATCAATCAAGCTGTGAAGCTTGCTCAAACTGTTGCTGCCGGTGATTTGACCAGCCACATCGAAGTCACCTCCGGAGATGAAGTCGGGCAGCTGCTGCAGGCGCTGAAAGACATGAATGGTAGTTTGCAGACGATCGTCGATCAGGTGCGTAGTGGCACGGATACCATCGCTACTGCTTCCAGCCAGATCGCCTCTGGTAATCTTGATCTTTCATCGCGTACAGAACAACAAGCAAGTTCGCTGGAAGAGACCGCATCTTCGATGGAAGAATTGACATCGACTGTCAAACAAAATAGTGACAACGCTCGTCAGGCTAACCAGTTGGCAGTATCGGCATCTGACGTGGCAGTGAAAGGCGGCATGGTTGTTGCGCAGGTAGTTGATACGATGGTGGCAATCAACGATTCAGCTAAAAAAATTGTTGATATCATCGGCGTCATTGATGGCATTGCATTCCAAACCAATATTCTCGCACTCAATGCGGCAGTCGAGGCGGCAAGAGCCGGTGAACAGGGCCGTGGCTTCGCAGTTGTAGCAAGTGAAGTCAGAACCCTGGCTCAACGCTCAGCTGGGGCAGCAAAGGAAATCAAAGCTCTGATCGGTGATTCAGTTGAAAAAGTCGACGCTGGTAGCAAGCTGGTCAATCACGCAGGAGCGACAATGGATGAGATAGTTGCCAGCGTTAAGCGCGTTACAGACATCATGGGCGAGATTACATCTGCCAGCAAGGAGCAGGAAGTCGGTATCGAACAGATCAACCAAGCTATCTCGGAGATGGATACGGTTACACAACAGAATGCAGCACTAGTGGAGCAGGCTGCCGCAGCAGCCGAATCGTTACAGGATCAGGCAGGTAATCTGGTGCAAGTAGTGAGTATATTCAAGGTAGATGGCATACACACAGCAAAGGCTACGTCTGTTGATGGGTTTAATTCCGTTGTGCGAGCTGCACCTGTCGTGATGCCATTTAAAAGAAAGCCGATACCAGTCAGAATCACTGCTAATAATAGTGTGAGGACCAGGAAATTTGCAAACGAGCAGGCGGCTACTAACGATGGATGGGAGGAGTTCTGACCCATAGTATCAATACAGCTTATTCGATCTAAGAAATTATTCCTCTGGAATAATTTCTAGACTGACTCAGTCTCTCTCCATGTGTACATAGCCCCTCAGAGCATCTGCAATTCGTTGAGCGACCTCGACGCTATCGAGTTCGCTGGCTTTGATTTTTACACTGATTTCATTACCTTTTTTCTGAGTGGTGAACATCGTTCTTCCGGCTTTGTCAGTGATAGTAATTTTGTCTGGATTATGGGGAAGCGAATTTCTCGCTTTTACCATTTGTTCTACCCAGCCTTTTAGCGAGTCTTGGGTTGCACCATCAGAAATTCTTTGTACACCTTGAAGAACAAGAGCCGACTCATCCGGGTGATCTTTCAGAAGCTGTAAAATTACTTGCGCAGTTCTACCCGTGATTAAATCTTCTTTGGCATCCAGCATTCGTAATACTTCGGCAGGAAGTCTCAGCATAGAAAGGCATCGCGATACGCTTGCCTGGTTTGTGCCAAACATTTTCGCAATGTCTTCTTGTGTTTTCGTGAATCCGCGTTCCTTCGATTTTTCATATAGACGCGCATGTTCATAGTCGGTGAGGCCTTCACTTGCCTCGTTATGAACCATCGTCGATTTTTCAGCGTCTTCGTCGGATAAACGCAAAACAATAGCCTGAATTGTTACCCAGCCTAAGGTGCGTGCTGCGCGCGTTCTTCTATGGCCTGCGATGAGTTCATATCGTCCATTTGCCATTTGCCGAACTTGAATACGTTCTTTTTGCCCTGCTGATGCGAGAGTGTGGGCAAGCTCATCAATTTTCGTTGGATCGTAATAAATTCTTGGCTGATATGGACTATCTTCAATCAGATTGACCGGAATATCTGCAAATTTTCCGTTGTCAACAACCAGGCCATTGTCTTGCGCAGATTGGTTGGTTGTACTGGCCGAGCTATTTTTTTGTGACTCATCTGGATTGGCGATAGTTGCCAAACTATCGAAACTTGGAAGACTCCCAGTGGGAGCCTGCGGGTTAATTCTTCCAGATTGAATCAAGCCGGATATTTTGATTGATTTATGGTTACTCATGATATTTTTGCACTCGGTGTTGATAGCTTTACTCCGTAAAGTTTGATCAGTGATTTAGTGACATCGATGATATCTCTGGCGCCAACACTATTTGGTTCCCGTTCCAGTACAGGTCCTGATCGCTCGTCACTATGTAAATCTGTTTCACGCAAAAAACCGACAAAGTCATGTATGACCGTATCGTTCAGTATATTGCCGTATTTGCTTGCCAGCATTTCTAATGATTCCTGGTGCGGGCGTTTTGTCTGGTTATATTTATTAACCACGACGTGTAGGTTTAAATTGAAGTCGCGGTGTTGAAATGCGCTATTGATTTCCAAGATATTGGATTCCAAAATGTCCATTGCTTTGAGAGATTGTGGTTCGGGCGTTACTACTGCTAGTAAGGTCTTACAAGCGACCATAAAGCTGGTGGTCAACAGGGATGACGAAGGCGCGCTATCAATAATGATTGCCTCATATCCCAGGAAAAATTCCCGTTCATTTTCAATCAAGCGTTGGAACACAGTTTCACGTCCCATGAGGGGCATCATCCAACTCTCAGCGTTTGCCATAGTAATGTCAGCCGGGATCAGATCAAGCATGCCATTTTGGTAAATTGACACAGTTGCATCTTTAATTCCGGATGGGCGTCCCTTTGAGAACCGCTCCATAATATCGCCGATGTGGGTGATTCTGGAATTGATGTCGACTCCAAACATCGTACTGATAGATGCTTGAGGATCCCCATCGATCAATAGCACTTTATGGCCAAATTGCGCCATACATGCCGCAATATTTGCTGCGACCGTTGTCTTGCCCACCCCACCTTTTGCCATTCTGGTATCAATGACTGGCGGCAGATTTTGCTGGCGTTCATCATACAAGCCAAGTAATTGAAGCCGGATAGCCCGTATTTCATGCGGTTGATAGTATTTGTGGCTATTGTCAGTTACTGGACTGTCTCTGAAAAGTTCACGAAATTTCTTATCGCTTCCTGTAAATCCAGAGAGCTCCTTAGCCAATTTCATCCTGACGCCTTCGTACTTGCGCATTGTTAACCTTGATGATTAAAGAATAATGCAGTCATATTAACTACATGAAAGATTTTTTGCAATTTAAATTGAAATAAAAAATCCAATTTAAAATAAAAGTATAAATATGATAAAAAGAGCTTGGTTCTTATTTTTTGATTCTATAAATTGAAAAATCTAATAGAGATATTTTATTAGATGAGCGCGTAACACTTGTCTTTCAGGTCGTGAATACCAACCTGGGAGGCGATAGTGTCCTTGCCTTTGTATTGATGCTCATAAATAGTTCGAAAAAATACAAGATGTATAAATCTACCGATCCATGTAGGTTTCAAGGGAGTTAAGGAAGAGCAAAGGGGACAAAAATACCTTGCTTTGTGTAGCGCATGTGCTACAGCAATAAAGTGCTGCAAATTGTTAAAACCAAAGACTATGTAGAATGGTTTGCTAAGCTATGGTAGCTCGTGCGGCCAGAATTGCTTCGGCGACAGATTTTTTGGAATCGACACGTGTTCAGTTTTCTACGCGAGTATCAAAAGCAAAGAATCGATTGAGTTCCGTCGAAACCGGAGTACTTGCCGGACCGGTAGCACACGGCACCGATAATTCACTTGATTGAAAAGCCACCTGGCCTCGCGCAAGGTAGTTTTTTTCGCCTATCGCCTTTGTGCGAAATTACGTTTGAATGCATTTACCAGAACTGAGCGTAAAGCTCGATCCTTCTTCACAGGCTAACAAGCGGTATCCCCGCTCTAAAATATTGATCGCGCCAACGACATCGGCGTGATTTTCGTAAGCGCAATCGACGCATAAGAATTTCGCTTGTGTTTGCCGATTGTCTTTCGATACATGGTCGCAGGTCGGGTACGTCTGGCTTGTATGGTGTGTCGGAACGGCCAGCAACATGCCACCGTGCCAAACTACCTTATACTCCAGTTGCCTTCTGAACTCACCCCACCCCTGATCAAGAATGGCGCGGTTCAAGCCTGACTTCTGTTTCACCATGTTGCCCGGTTGTTCGCTGTTGCCCTTGGCCGACCTGGATGATCCACCCCGGATCAACTGTCCTTATTTGATTTCAGCCCTGTTTCTTCTGACATTCAACAGAACAAACAGCCAAAGAAACCAACCGAGGCTACAAAGGCCAGACCCAATCAGCCACAGAAAATGGATACTGATCTGGATCTTGACTTTGATGAGTTGCCGCAAGATGCCGAAGACCATCTGGTCAATGCCTACCTTGCGATTGGTTGCCTACTATTTACTGGGTTGAATCTCCACTCAACCCAGCTTTACTTTAGCTAAGTACGTAATAGCATTAAAATACCACCGTAACTTTTCCAGCCGTCTTGAGTGTACTTGCATCATCATAGTCCGTAACTTCAACAGGTAATCCACGATCTACATAACCTTCACCTTTTTGCAATTTACTATAAAGATAGGCTGCACCTGCATTTTTTGGCCCATTAGGCCCACCTGCTGCCGAATCTGGATTATTAGGGTCATCAGAATGGTGGAAGCGATCATACGGCGCAACAATACCCCAATCCCCAACTTTTGCACCTGCTGGAGCACCATTGAGAATGTCACCTTGAAATCCTGAATGTTTGCCGTCACTGGAATAGATGCGCATGTTCGAGTTGGCACCGTAGATGTAGCTCATATCGAAATAAATTTCGTGATGTTGCTCATCGAATGTTAATTCTCCCTGATTCCAGACAGAGCCATCGCCTTTGGTACTCTTAAAATTCGGTTTGGATCCTGGTGCGAAAGTAATGTCAGCCGATTGTCCTGGAGGAATCGTGAATTCTCCGTTAAGAGGTGCTGTTTGCTTTACGCCAGGTGGCATCGTATCACCAGCACCCATGGTCAGATGAACAGTAATTGGCTCCGATGTGGTATTGCTGAACCTGACTGTATGCCAGTCTTCAGCATAGCTTGGTTGTGACGTAGTTGGTGTAGTTGATGTGGTTGTTGGTGTTGTTGGTGTTGTTGGTGTTGTTGGTGTTGTTGGTGTTGTTGGTGTTGTTGGTGTTGTTGGTGTTGTTGGTGTTGTTGGTGTTGTTGGTGTTGTTGGTGTTGTTGGTGTTGTTGGTGTTGTTGATGTTGTTGATGTTGTGGGTGTTGTGGGTGTTGTTCCCGTCACTGCAGGTGTCGATTCAGTAGTTGAACTTGAGTTATTGCCGCTATTGTTTAAACCTAAGCTCTGCATAATCAATGTCATGAGTTGCATCAGTATATTGAGCAGCGTTTGTATTATTGAATCCTGTGATCCGCCAATGTTATTTGAAGTATCTGAATTCAAGGCAGTACTTGGATTTCCGCCAATATCGCCAGAATTAAAGAATTGCGATAGCTCCGTGTTATTCGTTGACGTTGTAGTTGTCGGTACGTAGCTATTGTAAGAAGTAGTGTTCGTATTGGTGGTAGGAATGTTATTCATAGCACAAACCTTTATTAAGAAAAACAGTGTTTTCGATCATCAACATTCAGACTATGTGCTACCGAAAAAATTTTCGGTGTTTTGCGTAGGCACATCCGACTGATCAATTCATGTTCGCAACGATCTGTCGGGTTACACGCTCTGGCACAGAGTTGGCATGGCATTGATTTTGATACTGACAATATTGCCGCTTTTGCGAAACCTTGAAATCAGAATGCCGAGTTGAAGTTCTCACAAAAAGAGAGTCGCAGCCAGTAACGACTCTCATATCGCTTATTGCTGGTCGTTAACTTGCTTGGCCATGCTATGGAACATTTTCATTTTGTTCATCGCCATTCCTTGTGCAGCAGCCCAGAGACTCTGATCAATCTGTTCCTTAGTCATTTGCTGCATTTTTTGAACACCATCAAGATCAGATGTTCCTGCCCCTGGAATATTCGGCATTGGTTGATATAAGCTGGTTGAATTATTCATGATTGATTTCCTTAAATTGGAATACATAAAAGAAAGTTTTGTGTGGCGAACGTGAGGGCGAGGTAATGCCTCGCCCTCTACAAGTGCAGTACAAAACAATGTTTTCACATGTTTGTATCTGCACATACCACAATAAACTAACCGCTCTATTGCCCGATCGCCGAAACCATCGCTGCACCGCCTTTTTTCAGCAACTCGTTCAATGCTTTCACGCAATCCAGAATCATGTTGCATAGTGCTGCTACTTCTGCATTTTTTACCTGAATTGCCGTTGTTTGGAGCATCATTTGTCGTTGATTTGAGGCAATCGCCTCTTGCGCTGCCATGTTTGCTGCTGAGTCAGCAATACTTGCTGCTGCCACGCCACCTGCTGCTGCACCTGCACCCATAATTTTCTCCTGGTTAATGAAATGAAATGAAGTGATCGATTGTGTCGCTACAGTTCAAATGCAATCGTCTTGATTATGTGAATTGGCAATGCAAAATAGTTCCATGCAAAGATAAATAATTGAATGGAACAAAACATCGCACAAGAGTTACTCATCGTTCGAGCTTCCATGATGAATCAGTCTCATCATGGCTTACGCCAGAAAATACACTGTGAAGTGATCGGAAGGATGGGATTGATGGATACACTGAGAATGACAGATAAAGCCGATCTCAAGGTTTTTTATGATGCAGATATGCGCATCTATACACCTGAATGGGTTGAAGCACATGGTATCAGTGAGGAAGATTTTATTGCTTATTATCGCGACTCTCCCTCAATTGGTTTTGAGTGTGGGAATGTCCCGTTTGGCGGAGCTATTCTGCATGGGAACGATATCCATGTCGCCATATTGCCCGAGTTTCATGGCAAATGGGCCACCTTACTACCATCCGCGCTGGAGTGGATATTTTCCCAAAGAGATGAGGTCTTCGGTAAAGCGCACCGAGCCAATCGCCAGAGTCTGCGGTTCATTCGACGATTTGGCTGCAAACTTATCAGAAGTGATGAGCATTTCCTCATTTTTAGCATTTCCCGGGCAGAAATACCGCCTGCATTGAGACGCTCAAATAAGTAATAGGACTGACGCAAAATTGTTCCAGCAAGGCATGGCGACGAAGGCAGTACGCTTGTACGACAAGGAGCCATAACGCTGCTGGGGCGGTTTTGCGTAAGTCCTAAATAAAACAGAAAGAGCCTGACTAGTTTTTAGCATCAGCTCACAGTTCTCTCAATGAAGTGATTTACGTTGATGAACCTCTATTTAGAGAAGTGCTTACTGTTTTTTTTGAGAACCTCATTTTCCATTTTCCATTTTCCATTTTCAGTTTACTTTTTAATTTGATGTTCCAAGGAAAAATCATGTCAGAAAAATCTCAAATGCTTTATCTGGAACTGTTGAAGAAAACACTTTCCTTCACCTTGTGGCCAGAACCGCCGATTCCAGTCAAGGCCTTTAATTACCTGCAGCCACCGTTAAAGCGTTTCTGGTTTTCTTTACTCTCCCGTGTATTGAAACTTGGTCAGTTTCAGCTTGTGCGCGATTTTCACTACAAACCAGCTCAGCGTTATGAAGGTCAAATCTGGCCTTCCTGTGCAGATACCATGATAGGCATGAAGCGACTCGATAATCTGCAGGCTGCGATCGAAACCGTGATTCGTGAAGGCATAGAAGGAGACCTGATCGAAACCGGTGTCTGGCGCGGCGGAGCCTGCATTTTTATGCGAGCTGTACTTGCTGCCAATGATGTGCAAAATCGGCGTATTTTTGTTGCTGATTCATTTCAGGGGTTACCTGAGCCTGATGATAAATATGCCCTGGATCAGGGTGATACACATCATCAGCATCGCTTTCTCGCCGTATCACGTCAGGACGTCGAAAACAACTTCCGTCGCTATGGTTTGCTGGATGACAAAGTAGTGTTTCTACAAGGATGGTTTAAAGATACATTGCCGTCTGCCCCCATTGAAAAACTATCTGTTCTGCGGCTTGATGGCGACATGTATGAATCCACGATGGATGCACTAATTCACCTTTATCCCAAACTCTCCAGCGGCGGATTCTGCATCATTGATGATTACGCACTTCCCGCATGTCGCGCGGCGGTCAATGATTTCAGGGCGGAACACGGTATCACCTCAACTTTGCACGCCATCGACTGGACAGGCACTTTCTGGCGCAAAGACTGAGACAAAATAAAGATAGGACTTACGCAAAACCGCCCCAGCGGCGTTATGGCTCCTTGTCGTACAAGCGTACTGCCTTCGTCGCCATACCTTGCTGGAACAATTTTGCGTAAGTCCTAGAACAAAAACAAACAGGCATAAAGCGGGACAAAAGCATCTGGGTGAAAAAAATTAGTCTCGCATGGAACTTTTCAGTAATAGATACCACTCATTTTTACCGCACTGGCAACGCAGGCTGGCGGCAAGCCACCATCAATTAACCAAGGACAGGAGAATATTATGGCGACAGTAGACGGACAGCAAATCAACATCGAAAAAATGGAGAAAAACAAATACGACGACCAGACGTTGTACCTCACTAATGGCTTGATATTTCGTTGTAAATATGATGTTTGCAGCAATCAGACGATTAGCAGCATGTATGCCCCAACAGGTGAACTGCTCAGTTCTTTGCCATCATCCTCACCAGGTAATTTTGTTCGTGAAGAACTGGAAAAAATGGAGGCATTGCTGGATTCGCACGAAGCCATCGAAGACATTCGTGATCGAGCCCTGTCTAACGTTGGTGTGAATACTTCTGATGCGAATAAAGCAGAGTTTGCTGAGCAAGCGTGGAACTGAAATACTGAGATTCAGTGCAATACAGAAGTGGTCTGAGAATTAATTTTGTACATTTAAGGAGAATATAATGGCCGTAACGCCCCCAGCAGGATTTCATCAGGTTGATTATGGTACCAACAAGGCAGGTACCGGTACAGGTAAAAATGGTGAAGTCATGTTTAAAAAAGACGATAGTGATATCACCATCCTGGAAGTTAACGAAGGAAACAAAACTGTCGCCATAGAATTTGATGATAATCACGTCATTGGATATGCGGATAATATCGATCCTAATAATTCCAGTGGCTGGAAATTTGTTGAGGGCACCACTGGCAGCAATGGTCAGCCGGATAATCAAGCATTAGACGCGATCAATAGAGCGAAAGATGCCAAAAATCAGGCGAATGCGCAGCAACAGCAAACGCAGCAACCACAACCACAACCACAACCACAACCACAACCACAACCACAACCACAACCACAACAACAACAACAACAACCGCAGCCAACCGCTAATGTGAACACACAACAAGCGTTGCAAAACCTGACTGGTAATCAGAAGGTCTGGGACATGGCAGCACAACTCAGTGGTAATAAGGCTGGCGGTGCGGTGACGGAAGAAGGTCTGAGGAAAATGGCTGCGCTGGATGATAAGGATCCGCAATGGGCACAATATGGTGTCACCGGCGCAGATATTCAGGCAGCGAACAAAGCTGCGACGCAGGTTGTGGGAGATTCACAAGCATTGTCAGCACTCAAAGCGGCTCCGGGCGGCATGACCAAAGATAACTGCAATTACTATGCAACGAATGGTAAAGCACCTACGACAGGAACGAATGGTACAAACACCACCACTGGCGTAAGCACATCGCAAGCGTTGCAAAATCTGACTGGTAATCAGAAGGTCTGGGACATGGCAGCGCAACTTAGTGGTAATAAGGCTGGAGGTGCGGTGACGGAAGAAGGCCTGAAGAAAATGGCTGCGCTGGATGATAAGGATCCGCAATGGGCACAATATGGTGTCACCGGCGCAGATATTCAGGCAGCGAACAAAGCTGCGACGCAGGTTGTGGGAGATTCACAAGCATTGTCAGCACTCAAAGCGGCTCCGGGCGGCATGACCAAAGATAACTGCAA
>NZ_JBMPPF010000015.1:111732-134742 GCF_049339385.1 Undibacterium sp. SXout7W
GGGGCACAATATGGTGTCACCGGCGCAGATATTCAGGCAGCGAACAAAGCTGCGACGCAGGTTGTGGGAGATTCACAAGCATTGTCAGCACTCAAAGCGGCTCCGGGCGGCATGACCAAAGATAACTGCACTTACTATGCAACGAATGGCAAAGTACCAACATCAGGAACCACGTCTCTAGCTACTCCTGTGAAGACCCAAACTGAAGCATTGAACTTATTTGCCAATAATGACACAGCATGGCAAATGGCTGTTAAACAAAGTGCTACTAGTGATGGCACAGTGACTGAGGATGGTATGTTTAAACTAGCTCATTTACCAGAAACTGACCCAGCATGGGGTAAGATGAGTAAGGATGATATTAAATCAATAAAAAATGCGGCAGATTTAGCTGGATACGATCGAAGAGTATTGGATACCATCTGTAACGGTGGTAAAGGAATGACCAGAGATAACGTTAAAGCGTATGCAGAGAAAGGAGCACTTCCTAAATCTGAAACACCGGTAGCTGCACCGAAAACAACAGCGGATGCAATGAAGTCGTTTGCTAATAATGATGCGGGATGGAACTTACTTGTCAGTATGGATCCAGGTGGTCCTAATAAGAAAGGAGTCACTCAGGCGGGTCTGCTGAGGTTATCGACATTATCCGATGATGATAAGGCATGGGGCAGTATGTCTTCTGCTGAAAAATCTGCTTACAAAGCAGCTGCGACGAAGATTAATGCTGACGACAAACTATGGAATACGACGAATAAGGATTTTTCAGGTTACCTGAAACGGGATGACTTTACATCGTACGCTAATGGCAATGGTATTGCAAGAGGTCCCGACGGTCCTGCAAAACCATTAACTGATGAGGAACAGGCTTCTGTAGATTTAGCGATGCGCAAAGTGACACCAAAAGATCAGCAAGAGGAAGTTCTTGATGGATGGGCATACGAGATGGGATATGAGACTGGCTTTGCCCCAAAGATAGCTAATGCTAATGATTCTCCGTCTATGGCGGATATGGATGGAATGAAGACATGTACAATTGTGGAGGAGAAGGGTATGGTGATAGTTGGAAATAAAGCCTATTTTGACAGCCCAAAAAATGATGATCAGCATGCGCAGTACGAAAAAGCCGTTAAGGTGGCTAACACTTGGTATACGGCGAGTCATCCTGATACTTGGGATATGAGCGAGAAGGATTTTAAGGATCTACATATGACTGAGAATACGCCATTTGGCGCCGACAATGAAAACAGTAGGAGTAAATATACATTGTGGGAAAAATATGATTACATGAGCGATAAACATAGTGATATCAAGCGAAATGGGGCTGATATGGCTACAAGTGACGATGCTGATAAATTTATAGCTAAATATGTTGTTGATCCGAAAAATATTAAGCAGACACCTTCAATGAAAGAAGAAGGATTAATCGCATTTTATGATCAAGATCAGAAAAAAACATATGTAGTCAGTAAAGATGTAAGTCCTAAATTATATGATGCGTTACAAGGCGCATTATCAAAAATGCCTACAAAAAATACTGTAAACTGGAATGGAAACAACAAGCATGAAACTACCCAAGATAAGGATCATATAGCCCAAAATGGTGCTGATATGCGAACTTCAGCAGATGCTGAAGCTTTTATAGCGAAGTATGCTACTCAAATTAAGAATTTGGGTAACGGGCAGATTTCGTTTTTTGATGCATCTCAAAACCAGACATATATTGTTTCAAAAAATGATAGCCCGCTGTTTTATATGGCACTATCCAATAGTGTAGGAAAAAAATGATCAATTGATTATTGAAAACAAAAGCAGTTGCATTAATTAGTCGTTTTAGAATTAGTGAGATTAGCAGTAGTTTTCTAACTTTTTGTTAAATTATTTTGTTGGACTTAATGTCACAGAATGTTCATACATTCTGTGACATTATTGTATTTAGTTCAGCGGGACTTGCCTAGTTTGCTGGTTGATTAATCGTTCTACTGATAATTTCTTATCCATGAGTTGATGGTGAATCAGGTCGTCTACCATGTTTATGGGATGTAATATGGTGAAGCAAAGACGTGCTTTCCATCAGAAGGTAGTATTGACCCTTTTCCTTCATAATAACGATTCAACATAATGACAGAGCATTTCGGAAAAGCGGGTACGGACCGTTCGCTGGCGGGTAAAAAAATAAGAGTCTGGGCTTTGTTGCGACGGACGATAGAAATTGCCATTGCTGTTGACGTGCTGTTTTTTGTTTTATTTTATGTGCTCGGATCGCCGATTATGGCCTGGGTGAATGTGCTGAGTGTGATGTTGTACGCCATCGCCTATGCCTTGCTGATGCGCCGCCATAATCAACTTGCTGTGATACTGGTGTGGACTGAGGTGTTGTCTCATGCGGTGCTTGGCAGCATGATGCTTGGGTGGGACAGCGGGTTTCACTATTATCTTTTGATGTTTGTACCTACGCTATTTCTCAGTACGACAAGCCGCCTACGCGCATTTTCTATTACTGCGTTATTCTGGGCATTTTATCTTTGTCTTGATTTTGCCGCTCATTCTTTTGTATCACTGGAATACATTAACCCGTTCGCACTGTTGATATTGCGTTATATTAATTTTAGTATTGTATTTGCGATGTTTGCGAATCTCTCCTACTTTTTTCTTCGAGAATTAGCGCGTGCGAAGGAGATGCAAGAAGAGCAGCATAGCGAACTGACACGCTTTTTAGCTGTTGCCAGCCATGACTTGCGGCAGCCAATGCATGCACTTAATTTGTATCTTGGTGCATTGACGATGTTTGAATTGCCTGAGTCGGCGCGCCCTGTTTTAGCGAATGTAAGTCAATGTGCGCATATTATGGAAGATATGTTTCTGGCATTGCTTGATTTGTCGCGCTTGGATGCACAAGTTGTACAACCACAGATTGAGCGCTTTCCTATGACTCCGTTGCTGTCACAACTTGAGGTTGAGTTTGCGCCGCAAGCGAAGGCGAAGGGAATTGAGTTGCATATTTTACCGGCTACTGCTTGGGTTGAAACTGATCTCTCAATCGCTGAGCAGATATTGCGTAACCTGGTATCAAATGCTGTGCGTTACACCAATGCGGGTAATGTTACTGTCAGTTGTAGCGAGCGCGGTGATAAGTTGCGTGTTTCGGTGCAAGACACAGGAATTGGCATTTCTTTGCAGCAGCAAACAACCATATTTGATGAATTTAGCCAACTAAATAATTCGTGCCGTGATCGTTCGAAAGGTATTGGCCTGGGTCTGGCGATCGTGAAACGGCTTAGTCGCTTACTGGGAACTTCAGTTACATTGGTGTCGTTAGTGGGAGAGGGATCTCGTTTCTCGATTGATTTTCCACTGACGGCAAGTAGGTCTCTGGAGAGTCTCCCAGAAAGTACATCTGTCGCTGATGGCCCATCTTTTCAAAATAAAATGGTTGTGGTGATTGATGATGAAGTAAGCATTCTTGATGCTATGCGAATCTTGATTGAGCAATGGGGGTGTATCGTCATGACAGCGACTTCTGGCGAAGAGGCACTCAGAAAGTTAGGGGGTATTCGACGCTTGCCGGATCTGTTGATCTGTGATTATCAGTTGCATCATAATGAAAATGGTCTTGATGTTATTCAGATGCTTCGTGACGAGTTTAATCATGACATTTCTGCTCTCATGATTACTGGTGATACGACTCAGGAGCGCATTCAGGAAATTCAGGCCACTGGTTTGCCAGTACTGTACAAACCAGTGAATGCGGTCGCGTTACTGGTGGCTCTGAACCAACTTCTGCAATGAGCAATGTTCATCATGCATCACTTGGTAACATTAGGACTTACGCAAAACCGCCCCAACGGCGTTATGGCTCCTTGTCGTACAAGCGTACTGCCTTCGTCGCCATGCCTTGCTGGAACAATTTTGCGTCAGTCCTAAACATTATTAACGCTCTTATTGGTCAGAATATGAATGATGACTGATGTAAAACTTACTTTGAAATTTTAACGATAAGCATTTTTTTGTTTCACTCACAATATCGTTTGCACCGCGAGGCGCAAACGATATTTTTTATTATGCAGTGTGATTGATCGCTGTTGATTCTTTCATCAATTCTGTGATCAGAGCTGTTTGCCTGGTTTCAGAAGAACTCCACAGTGGTGTTTGTTTACTGCCACTGACCAGCGGATCCATGACAAATGCTGGTTCATTGACGAATGGAAAGTGCTGTTCGGCGCGTTGGAACAGGGTATGGTCATCTAATGGTTCTTTGCAGGCAATTACCCACATATCGAAGATTCCGCGTCGCAGACCACCAGCAACGGCAGGAAATCCTGCCTCTTTGAGTGTGGCAAGCATGATGTCAAGCGTGAAGCCACAGTGATGCGCCATGTAAGGCTGGCCGGCTGCGATGGAAGCACGGTGTCCGTAGAAAATATCAATTGGACATACTGGCCATAATGCCCCTTTTACGGGATTGACATAGGCCGGTTCCAGCAGTTTCCCACTGACTATCATTTCTGCTGTGGATTGCAAATCCGGACAAGTGATGACAGCAAAACCATCAGGCTTCAGAACACGAATGAATTCTTTGAGTGCGACCGGAACTTCATGTGGATAAAGATGTTCGATATTGTGTGAAGAAAATACTGCATCAACGCTGCCATCCTCCAATGCGGACATATCCGTCATGCTGCCAATAATGTCTGGCTTGACGTCAGGGTCGATGTCAAGCCGTAGTTCGCGCCATTGCCGGGATTGAAACCCAGGCCCTGCTTCTGGCTTACTTGTTCGTCCGCAGCCGACATGCAAAAAAGTCTTTTCTTGTTCGTTATTCAGTAGCTGTTGAGATATCGCTTGGTTCACTTTTCCGCTCCTTTTTGTGAAATGTTTTTTTATGCAGTATTGCTGACTGACGGCCAGGCAATGATTACTTCATTGAGTGGAGTCGCAAAGGAGAAGGTTCCTGATGGGAAGCTATCTTTCTCTCTCATTCATCTGATTAACGAACAGAGCGAATAAATCAGGACTGACGCAAAATTGTTCCAGCAAGGCATGGCGAGGAAGGCAGTACGTGCTTGTACGACCAGGAGCCACCACGCCGCTGGGGCGGTTTTTCGTGAGTCCTATAAATGAAAAGAATAAATGGAACGCATATCCGATAGTTTGCCACTCAACAACGAATATCTATTTGTTCAACAGAGCGAATTTTGATAATACGCTGGATACACCGATTGACTATCTGACTATCTGACCGAAAGCTACGGATGAATATAAGCCCTCCCCCCCTGGTCGTCATTTTGACTTTTTGTTTTAATCCCGACAATTTGTACGGCACTTTGCTGACCTTTAAGACCTTAAGAGTGGGGTTTCCTGATGCAAAGGTGCTGGTGGTTGATAATGCCAGTCATCCAGTTGTCCGTTCTTCTATACGCGAATCGGCATTCGCTGTCGGTGCGGAGTTTATTCAATATGAACAGCAGATTCCGCATCATTTCTTTATCCGGCAGACTTTACATGCAGAGGTTGGCAGTGAGCGTCCTTTGGTATTTGCTGATCCTGATTTGTTGTTTTGGGAACCTGTGCTTTTGCCGGAAGGGGATTATCTGGTTGCAGGCCGGAAATTACCTTCATTTTATGACAGTTATACAGACACTTTTACTGAAGGGCGACTTCATACGAGTTTGTTGATGATTCCTTCGGTCAAAAAACTGACTGACCGTATGCTGGCGATTGAATCAAAACACTGGGAAATGGATGTCATTCGGCCTGTGATGATACCGGAGTATGACAGAGTACGCCGGTTTGATACTTTTGGTGTGTTCTCTCATATGGCTGCGGAGTTCTGCCATTCATTTTCAGAGCCGGAACTGGATCGTTATGATCATATTTTCTGTGGCAGCCATGTTGATCTTGTCGCGTCCAAATTGCATAGCTACAGCAAAAATTTAGTCAGTAGCCATCAGCAAGCAATCACTGATTACCGACAGTTAAAGGGTTTATGGCGGCAACAGGAGCACATGTTTCTCAGCCTGGCATTACCACGAAAATTGAGTGTGCCGTCTGTGCAAGATGGAACGGAACCGGTCTCTATTGTTACATATTGAATATGAGCAATCTTAACTTTACACCTTATCTTAATGTTGATTCATTGTCGGAAATTGTTCGCTCGACGGTGAGCAGTAACATTGCTGTGGCGAATAACGTTGCTCAGCAATCGAATCAAATGAATTTGATTGGTCACGTTGATTCCGGCGACACGATCGGCCTGGCAGAATTTAACGAAAGTGCGGGTGTTAAGCCGCGCGGGCATCATCATAAACAACGTCCAGTGACGCTGCAGGAACGCTTAAAAATGCTGATGCCTCGGCGTGTGCCCTTACGCAGAACAACTAACGTGATGAATCCTGATGACTTTGATGTCAGCGAGCAGCTTCAGCTTGCTGGTTCTGATTTATTGGAGGCGTTGCAAAGTGGGGATCGCTCTGTCATGGACGAGCATCTGTCTGAAAATTATGACCCACTTGAGCGTTATGCATTGTTGCAGTACACGCGTTCCAAGGTAGATGAATCGGATTTTAGTCAGGCTGAAAAGAGCCGTCTGGCGAATGATCTGGATGGTATGTTGAATGAGTTAATGAATAAAGATGGCGATGTCATTCATACTGGTTTGCTCAATAAAAATGCATTTGAGTCAGCATTGGGGCGAATGTCGTCACTGGCAGTTCAGAGCAATATTGAACATCCACCGGGTTCGCTCTCGGAATTACGGGCAATGTATGGTGCCGGACCTAAGGGAAAAACCGAGTCGGGACTGACAGCAATTGATTTGGCAAAGTCATTGGTTGCTAAGTTCGGAGAGAATAACTTCAGCCAGGCTTTAAGTAGTCTTCGTTCAACAATGTCGACTGATTTTCGTAACAATCCGGCCAAGCAATCTGGTCCAAAGTTATGGCTGTCGCTGACTGATGCCAACAGTTTCAATATCGTGCAAACGGGCTTTGCTTTGGCAGGTGATTTGCGGCGCAACTTATCTGAACACGCAGGAGTCATGACTAAATCGAATCAGGCAGAAATGGCGATTGCCTTGTTGAGTCTGGCTGAACACGGTCGTGGCAAGGCCGATCATCTCATGGTGCATCTGGCTGATATACAAAGCTTGACGGCTTTACAGAAAATGCAAATGTGTCTGTTGACGCGCCAGACTATCGAAAAATTTCCGATGATTTTCTGGAAAAAAGAATTGCCATTACAACGCATGAGTCTGTTGGATGAGCTAGGTGCGCTGGCATTGGCAATATCTGGAGAAATTCCTGCAGCGTTGACAAAAGAAGAACAGCTTGAACAAGCTATGCGTGGCAAAGTGCATCGCAAAACAAAGCAGGGGCAGCATGGCGGAGGCAATAGCCATGATAGTCAGCCAAATCAGGACGATGAGGAAGACCAACAGAATCACGTGATAACCGGGGCGCGATGATGGAACAGCTATTAATACAACTCGCAAGAAGAGCGCATAACGATCAGATTGTTGCTGCACATGTTCTGGTGAGCGGAATACGTTTGCTGGTCTATCCGGTGAATACTGGGCTGATTGTTTGTATGGGCTTTGGGGCTGATCTGGCGTATCGCGTGCATCCGGAATCATTACTGCAAAAGCGTTCAGTGGACATGTCGCGCTTTGGTGTCTGGCTTCCGGTTTTATTCCTGGATGGCAGTTTTTATGTGGTCAGGAGAATTGACGGTTTTAACCCGGCCAGCGATGTGGCAGTGTTGACAGAAGAGGATTTGATGATAGCGCAGGAGCTTATATCATGAGCTCAACTTCAGTTGGTCGCAATAATGGTGGCTACACACCGGATTTTAATGATCTGGGTGGTGTCAATAATGCGAAAAAAACGCCTGTTATGCGCAACCATTTGCAACCCGGGGAATTAGCAGCGTCCTTACCCTCCATTACAGATATACCGCAAAATACAGTTGAACCTTTGACGCGTTTTCTGGGGCCTTCGCTGACATTTGCCAGCCCGGCATGGATTGGTGACCCGATTCCACGGATGCGTGCGTTACAAAAAACAATGATTGCGCATTCACTGACACTGGAAGAAGAAAATCGCTCAGATCTGATGGGCTCTATCAATGAAGTTGAAACATTTGTGCAATGGAATTTGCGATTCCAGCAAATGCGTATCCCTGATGCAGAATTGCATATGAAACCAGAAGGAGCGAAAAAATCATGATAAAGCGTGCACAACGCGTGACACAGTCTGACGATTTGATTCTTGCAATCGGGTTAATCTGGGGACATCTGAATACGGCGCAATATGAGAGAGCTGACCGACTGGCACGCGGCTGTCTTTGCATCTGGCCGGATGATGAGCGCATCATCGTCATGGCAGCGTTTGCCAGCGTCGAAATGGGAAATGCACTAAATGAAAAAATGTTGGAGGTCTTGTACTCCGCGCAGTGCAGAGAGTGGGCTGATATGGTGTTACGTCGCGCTGGTAAAACAAAGGAAATGCTATGTTGAACAATCTGGTAATGTTATTCAACGGTATCGCTGTCAAACTGTCGAAGCGTGCCGAATTGCTGGCTGCTGCCGTGGTCATCTCCATCGTATTGATGCTGGTGTTGCCAATGCCGGTATGGCTGCTGGATATTCTGATTGCGATCAATTTGTGTGCAGCAGGACTGATGGTGGTGGTGTCAATGTATATGCCGGGCCCGACGGCGTTTTCTACTTTCCCTGCTGTGCTCTTGATGACTACTCTGTTCAGGCTTGCGCTGGAGGTATCGACGACACGTCAGATTCTGTTGGAAGGCAACGCCGGTCATATTGTGGAAACTTTTGGTAATTTTGTGGTCGGCGGTAATCTTGTTGTGGGGCTGGTTGTATTTCTGATTTTGACAGTGGTGCAGTTTATTGTGATCACGAAGGGATCGGAACGTGTGTCGGAAGTAGCTGCACGTTTCTCTCTGGATGCAATGCCAGGCAAGCAGATGTCGATCGATAGTGATTTGCGGGCGGGTATTCTGACCGCGGACGAAGCGAAGAACAAGCGATCGGAGCTTGGTCGGGAAAGTCAGTTACACGGCGCGATGGATGGTGCGATGAAGTTCGTTAAAGGTGATGCAATCGCTGGTATCTTCATTGTAGCAGTCAATCTGGTTGGTGGTATTTCTATCGGTGTGTTACAACACGATATGCCAGCGGCAGATGCCATGCGCCTTTATTCTGTCTTGTCGATTGGTGACGCGTTGATTGCGCAGATTCCTGCTCTGTTGATTTCTCTCGCCGCAGGTATGATCACGACCCGCGTCACCAAGGACGACCATAAAGAAGGTGAAGAGCATAGCAATATTGGTCAGGATATTGTGGGTGAATTGTTCTCCGAACCTAAAGCACTGTTAACTGCGGCTGTGATTATGTTGATTTTTGGCATAATTCCCGGAATGCCGACAGTGGTTTTTGTCATCCTGGCAGTGTTGCTCGGTATCAGCGGTATTGTCGGTTTGCTTCGACCTAAGGTCGAAGAGGAGATGAAAAAGAAGCAGGCTGAACAAGAAAAAAATAATGCCAAGATTGTGGATCTGACGACTTTTGCAGCAACACGTCCCTTTATTGTACGTATGTCGCAAAAACCGGACGATATGCGTTGGGCGGAGCGTATTTCGAAAGCAGTACGTGTTATGCGCAACGGGATTTTAGAGCATAAAGGGATTCCTGATTTACAGCCGATTGATTTTGAATTTCATCCCTCTATCCCACCCGGAAGAATTCATTTCCTGATGTCTGAAGTACCGTTGGTGGATGTAGAAATCAGGGGCGGCTGGGCAGCTACCACAGAATCCGTGGAGCGCATGACAGAGCTGGGATTTCATGCGATTGAAGACAATTTGGCGGGTACCCGGAGACGTCGTGTTTGGGTTCAGTGCGATGATGAACAGCGTCTGCGGGCAGCTGGAGTGCGTTTCATGTTGTGGGAGGCAGTGTTTGCCGCAGATATTGAAGTCGAAATGCTGCGTAATTGCCAGATGTTCGTCGGTGTGCATGAGGTGCAGCGTTTCACCCGCTGGGCGGATCGAAAATTTCCTGAGCTGGGAAAAGAAATTGCTAAAGTGGTGACTTTGCCACGTTTGACGGAGGTGATTCAGCGCTTGGCACGGGAGGGGGTTTCTCTGCGTAATGCGAGGTTATTGCTGGAAACGACGTTGGAATGGTCGCAAAAAGAGCGTGATCCGGATGTCGTAGCAGACTATGTTCGCTTGGCCATGAAGCGGCAGTTATGCCACGAAGTCGCCCGCAATGGTTTGATTGAGGTGGTGCTGTTGTCGCCTGAGTTGGAAGATCAGTTACGTAACGCCGTTCGTCAGACCAATCAAGGTAGTTATCTTGACCTGAATCCCGAAATTGAACAGAGTATTCTGGATCGCCTGGGTGAGTTATCTGGCACAGGCGGCACTCCTGCAGCACCTCCGGTACTGGTGACGGCAGCAGACATTCGCCGCTCGGTACGAAAATTGATTGAAGAAGAATTTTTCTCGGTTCCGGTATTTGCATTCTCCGAACTGACGCAGCATTCAAGGGTGCAGCCAGTTGGCATGATTGAGTTGTAACCTAGTTTTTACCTGAATTGTAGTCTGAGTTTGACGCATGCCCTGTTCACATGGTGTAAACAGGGCAGGTGGTCGCAGATACGTTTGTAGAAAACATTTATGCATCCAAATGATGTCATCAAATGAATGTTTGTTGAATGTTCATTTAGAGACTATTGCGAAATTCACCTGGTGTTGTTGCGCCTCCTTATTGTACTGAACGTACTGAAGTACTGTCTGCGTCGGCGACGCCTAGCCATCTTCATTTCGCAACAGCCTCTGAATACCCATGATGCTATTTCCCGAAAATTTTCAGACGATGGTGAAGTGCAGATCATACTAAACCGAAGCACTTCTGAACGTATCAAAACACATCAAAATCACAAGTCAGCACAGGGCTGATGTAAAGCATCTACGTGTCAAAGTATCTGTACTCACCAAGCTAGATATCGTTCATATGCTTGTTAATCACAGAACGCTTCACAGAACGCTTTCCACGTCTGTCGGGACAATGTTGTATCAGCCGTCATCAACATCGAAAAATTTATACCTTATTTTTTGAAAACGTGTCGAATGTCGATGATATCAGCGTGACTTGGTAGAGCGTATTTCATCAATTGCTGCAAGATGTATTTACTCATGGCGTATCCCGGATGATGTCAGGTGCGTAGTCAATCACCTCGCGATGGATAACTGCTCTTTTTATAAACTCGTTCTATGCAACGATGTCAGTCTTTGTATGGGCAATTTCGCGTTTGCATTCGTCGTGATTGGTGCAGCGAGGGTTGGCGGAGAAATAGAAAGAGTAGGCAGTGTCTATGAACAGAAAATGGCCGCATTCAATAACCAACAACTTATGCCGACTTTCCGAACATACTTGACCACTACACATTGTATTTCTGAGAAATAGGGAAGAATTGAATCATGAAAAGCATGATAGATGAGGTCATTCTGTTGAATGTAGCGCACAGAATGACCTCTCTGAACATAACTCAAACATCTGATGAGAATTTGAGAATGCACTTTAATGAAGGATTAATTTGATAGTAAAGAAACTATCAAATGGCATTTCTTTTTATTTAATATCCGCTGGTTGTTGATTCGGCGTTTTTGGAGGTGGAACATACTTTTCAGTAGTTGTATCAGAACCAACTGGTTTAGGGCCGATAGGTGCAGTAGCCATGATCTTTTTCCTTTAAATGAATTGATTATTTAAGCAGCGACATCAATACAGCAGATATCACCAAAATGGTTGATGCTCGTTTCCTCAACGAAGGACGTAAATCACATATCGATCGTCAGACTTTAGTAACATTGCATGGAGCAGTAGTTCCATTATTTTCATAATTAAATTACTGATAGCTCTGGCGTTATCGGATTGTATATTTTCAGGATAACAGCCCCGATAACAAAATTAGCAATTATCAGACATGATCATCATGATTTTCATGCTCTTGAATGGGCTTTCCTTCAACATATGTTTGATTCGTGTCTGGCTTATCATTAGGAAGGGGTTTCGGGAGTGGTTTTGCAGGTGGCGTGGGTGGTTGGTAACTGATAGCCGTGGCAGGAGGTATATACGCATCCATGATTGTTTTCCTGGAAAGTAATTAAAGTAATGAATTTCATCGTCTGAACGAACGACTAATGTCCTATATCGTTCGTCAAAATTAAGTAACATAGGATGAGCTAGTGGTTCCATTTTTTTTAACTGTTTAATAAAACGCACTGAATTTTTCTGTTGCTCAGTATAAAAATTAAGTCAGTCATCATTGTGGAACTGAGCGATGGCAGATGTTACTCACCTGTACAAAACCAAATTTTGCCAGGAGAGTTAACATGTATGAATTACGCATATTGAGTGGATTACATCGCGGTGCTACTTTGCCGCTCTATGATGAAACCCACACGATAGGTGCGAGTGACGAAGCTGATGTGGTACTTGTTGATACCTGTGTGCAGACGCTTCATGCGACACTTTCGAAGACGGAAAATGGTTGGTTGCTCAGTGCCAGAGATGGACAGATTTTTGATGCAGAGACCAACGAACATAAAACTTTCATTGATTTACAACCTGGCGAATTTGTCCGGATTGGGGATATTTGGATTGTCATCCAGTCAGAGGGAGAGCCTTGGCCTGATGTGCCTCCTGTACCGGAAGACCTTCCCTTAGTCAGTGAGCAGTTTATGGATGCAGAAGAGTCTGTTCAGGAAAATAGTGAGTCTCTGAATATTGAGATATCTCCTGCTGATATTGAGGAGCACAGAGCGGCTGTTCAGGAGCATGTAAAACCAAAACGCAGGTTTTTCGGCCGGCGCATTGTCATCGGTGCAATGGTGACTACGGTGGTGCTGTCTGCTGCGGCAACCTATGCGATGACGGACAGGACTGCATTGTCAGGTTTGTCGAAACTCTCCAATCTCTCTGATCCTAAATCCGGAGTGTCGCGATTAATGAATGAGCAGTCTGCCAAGCAGACACCAGAGCTGGCAGATGAATCCGACGCAGATACTAAGAAAAATGCTGAAAAGCCAGCAGGATTGACACCGGATGCTTTGCGTAAAGTTTTTCGAAAGCGACTGGCTGACGCAGATTTATTGCGACAGTTTGATATGACTCTGGAAGATCGCTACTGGCAAATGCAGGCTGATCTGGATGAAGAAGAAACAAAGCGTTTCGATAAAATATTGCAAAAATTTATGGCGCAATATCAAATCGACTTTCCGGTACATGCCAAAATCGTCAAGAGCGAAGGGATGTTGCCATTCAAAGTCATTCAGGTGATTTCGGGAACAAACCCCAACATTGTGACGCAGGATGGGCAGCGCATGTTTGTTGGTGAGGAATATCGTGGTGTGCGTCTGCTGGCCATTCAGGAAAATCATCTGACTTTCGCCGGAAAACGTAAGATTGAGATGAACTGGTGATGCGCATGGCCAACACTACTGAGGCGATAGAAACCGTATTGGCACCGATACGCTTACGGGTACCACAATGGTTAAGCTGTTTACCGAAAAAGCCGGGTTTGTATATTAACGGCAAGGTCTCTCAGGTATTGGGGACATTAATTGAGGCACATATGCCGCCAGTAGAGATTGGTGAACTGTGCCATCTCATTAATCCAGTACAGCCAGACAAACATATGCTGGCAGAAGTGGTTGGTTTTACGGATCGTGCGGCTATCTTATCTGCGTTGAGTCCACTCGAAGGTGTTTCTAACCGTACCATCATTGAGCCGTTGCGCAGGGCACATTCGGTGGAAGTTGGGGATCATCTTTTTGGTTCAGTACTGGATGGCTTTGGTCGTTTTCAATTCCGTGCTCCGGCAGCGCACGAAGTGGTGTCAACCTGGCGAGATACGGTTCCTGTGATACGTGAGGCTCCCAAGGCGATTGACCGGCCGCGTATTAATACGGCATTGCCAACCGGAGTGCGGGCGATTGATGGTTTGTTGACTATGGGGCAAGGGCAGCGTATTGGCGTGTTTGCAGGACCAGGTTGTGGAAAAACGACCCTGATGGCATCGATTGCACGTGGCTGTGATGCGGATGTGATCGTTTTTGGTCTGATCGGAGAGCGCGGACGCGAGTTGAATGAATTTTTGCAGCATGAGCTGGATGATGAACTGGTCAGAAAAACTATCATTGTTTGTGCGACCTCCGACCGAACTTCAATGGAGCGTGCTCGTGCTGCTTTTACAGCAACTGCCATTGCTGAAGCATTTCGTGCACGTGGTAAGCGTGTTTTGCTCCTGGTCGATTCTCTGACCCGGTTTGCACGGGCGCAGCGTGAAATCGGTCTTGCTGCCGGTGAGCCACCGGCACGTGGCGGCTTTACCCCCTCAGTCTATACGATGTTGCCACGCCTGATTGAACGTGCTGGCAATACAGTAGAGGGATCTATTAGTGCCATGTATACCGTCCTGGTCGATGGCGAGTCTACCTCCGATCCAATCGGAGACGAGGCAAAATCATTGCTTGATGGTCATATCGTGTTGACGCGTAAACTGGCTGAACAGGGACATTATCCGGCGATTGATGTTCTTGCCAGTATTAGCCGTGTGATGAGTAATGTGACTGTCCCTGAGCAACGTAAGCATGCATCGCATTTCCGGGAGATGTTGTCTTGTTATCAGGAAATGGAACTGTTGATTCGTCTGGGCGAGTATAAAGCTGGTGCGGATCCGCTTGCGGACAAAGCAGTCAGGTTACGCTCAGCGCAATTGAATTTTTTGCGCCAGGATACACACGCTTCTGTGCCATTTGAGCAAACAACGAATATTCTTAAAGACTTGTCATCATGAATCTGAATGCCATCACATCACGAGGAGGAAGGTCTGGAATCAAGCGAGAAGTGATTGATGTTCTGGAGCCTAGAAAGCAGGATAAGCGCCTGGACAAGCTGATTCTGGTACGTAAGCAACGTATTGACCGCTCAGAGCGCGAACGTATTGAAGCCAGAACTAAGTGGCGTGAATCACGCCAGGAGCTGCGTAAATTGAAGGAGCAATGGCGTGAGGCGGTTGAAGCCGCACAAGATTTCTGGCAAAAGGCACGATCCGATTTTTTTAAAATGACCACAACAAGTGGCGAGTTCCGGCATGCCAAAGCAGTATATTTGCGCATGAAAGAGCAAGCATCTCAGTTGCACCTTGAATGCCGGACGGCAGTGCAGCCTTGTAAAGCTTGTCGCAGCAAGTATTTTGATGCATGCCGTGATGTTTCTGAAGCCAGCCGTCAACATGAAAAAATGAAGATATTGCGTGATGAGTTATTGCTCTTAAATGCAGAGCAGGAGCAGTGATATGACGAATATACGTCTCATCAATTCTCCGCAGGCAGAATACGGATCAGTCGTACTGACATCTTCAACTGTAGCACAACCCTTCATTCCCAGGCCGACAGTCACGACATCCGAAGTCAGAGCATTACGGACATTGTCTAAGCCGGTTGATACCAAAACAATGGTAAATAACTCGTCTTCAGATACTGTTGGGCATCGCCCAGGTCAGGAGCCGGAAGAAAATGATGACGACGACTCTGAAGACGGAGATAACAACCTCTTATCTGTTCATAGACATCAGGTGCATCAGGATCTATCAGGGGAAGATTCTTCCAGCCAGCATTCCATGAGTTTAAGTGATACAGCATTTGTTATGGCTGAATTTTCTACGACGGTAAGTGATATGGCTTTGACCGATGAGTTGGCACATATGACGGATAACGGCATTTTCGAAGTGCAGCTACCCGGAGGAGAATCGTTGGGAGTAGCTGTCGATATACGGGCCAGCGGGGTTGGTTTTCTCCTCAGTCCATCCAGTGACAAGCTGCGCCAACGTTTACAGAAACAACATATGGAACTGGAAGGCACTCTCAAGCAACGTATGGGACGTAGCGTGAACATTGCAATTCTGTAGCATCACGTTAAAGATGCCAGTTCGTATGACTGGTCGACTGGCATTGTCGTCAACATCATGACGATCACTCTTGAGGCTCAGCAAACTTTATGTTTGATTTAAAAGACTTTTCCGTTGATTCGACAATTCATCTTGACAACGCTTACGCTGATTCATCTCGTGTTATTGATCTGGCGACAGCCACTCTGACATTGGATCAGGTACGTTTATCGAGGTTGGTTGGTCGTGGGTGCCAGACTATGCACGATCATTCTGATAGCAATGCAGTATTGTCACTGCAGTTGGTATCAGATCAAGAAAATTCAGTATCTGACTGGTTTGATCCGGTGTGGGTCAATGGATCATTCGGCACTATCGAATTTGCGCAAGGCTCCCGTTTTTTACGTGGCCTCACTGGCATCGACATTAGCGCGGAGCGCAATGCAAATGCGACACGCTGGACCTGGTTACAGGCCGCATTGCTGGGACATCTGCGTGACACTCCACTGGCTTGCGTGAGGCAGCTGGCTTTTACTGGTAGACATGATACTGACGATTTGTCGGTGTTGCGTGTTACGTTGCAATCCGGTTCTCACACGTTTTCGACGACAGCGCGCGCCAATGCAGCTGCGTGGCTCCACTTTATTGATCAGACATCATGGGAACATGCACACCGGCCGCTTTCTACATATGCTGAACTGCAATCGCAGATCGTAGTTCCGCTTGCACGCCACACTATGCCGGCACATATTTTGGCAACGCTGTCCGCTGGTGACATTATTTTGCCGAGTCACCCTAACTTCATGTGCAATGGAGAGGGGAATATTCGTTGGGGGACGTTGATAGCGCGTGTGCGTTATGAGGCACCTTCCGCAATCATTATTACCGCTTTGGAGGGCAACATGGATTTACAGGAATCTGATATGGACACTATGCAGGATCACTATCAGGATGATGGGTCGTCAAAGATTGTCTCGTCTCATCAGGATGATGCTGGAGCAGCTCTCGATTCGTTACCGGTAGAACTGTCTTTCGAGCTGGGCAAGGCGAATTTATCATTCAAGGAATTACGTAACATCGGCATTGGCACAGTGGTTCTACTTGATGGAGGATCTTCCGCTTTTCTGTCCATTGTCTCGGGAAAACACATACTGGGACGCGGTGAAGCAGTGGAGGTGAATGGTCAGCTTGGCATACGTATCACGCACTGGGGAGCAGAGCAATGAGCGGCCAATATGATGTAGTGTCATTTGCAGTTTTACTTGCACTACTGTCGCTGGTACCGTTAATTATCGTCATCACTACATCATTTCTGAAAATTTCACTGGTGCTTCTGGTATTGCGTAATGCAATCGGTGTTCAGCAAGTGCCGCCAACACTGGCAATTTATGGTATTGCACTTGCCATGAGCGTGTTCGTGATGGCTCCTACGATACAGGAAATTGGCAATCGGGCGATGCATATCGATCCGAAAGCAGGAAATTCAAAAACCGGTGAAATACTAACTCAGGCACGCGAGACATTTGAGCCTTTGCGTACTTTTATGCTGAAGTACAGCCACCCTGAGCAACGTGACATTTTTTTTGCATCGGCCAAAAAATTATGGCCAAAAGATGTTGCCAAGGATGCGAAGCCAACTGATACCTTGATACTGATTCCTGCTTTTGTTGTTTCAGAATTGCAGACTGGTTATGAGATCGGGTTTCTGATTTATATCCCATTCGTTGTCATTGATTTATTGCTCTCAAATTTATTGATGGCACTAGGCATGCAGCAAGTGAGTCCGCAGACCATTACTATTCCACTGAAGTTGTTGCTGTTTGTGATGATTGATGGTTGGGGAAAACTGCTCAATGCACTTGCCATGTCTTATGCATGAACCGGAGAAATCATGTTAAATGAAACACTGCATTACTTCCAGCAAGGCCTATGGTTGGCCATTGTGATGTCTGCACCGCCATTGCTGATAGCAACTGTTTGCGGCGTGGTCGTGTCGCTGGTACAGGCGATCACGCAGATTCAGGATCAAACATTACCATACGTAGTCAAACTGATCGCAGTAGCACTTACCTTGGCAGGTTTGGGGCGCTGGTTCGGGCAAGAACTGATGCAATTGTTTAATCTTGCTTTTGTGATGTTGCCGAATATTGGTCGCTAATTTTCATCCATTTACATGTTTGAGTCCACCAGCATGCATCCATCGTTACTTGTAGATATTCAAACTGTCCTGGTGACGATCGCACTGATCACACCCAGAGCACTGGTGTGTCTGTCGATTTTGCCGGGGTTCAGTATGCGCAGTCTGACGGGTATCATGCGTAATGGAGTTGCTATCGCAATTGCATTACCGGCTGCATTACCTACCTATTTTTTTGTGCAGGAAACACCGCCTGACTATTTCATGGCAGGACTATTATGCGTCAAGGAAGCCGCCATAGGTTTGCTACTCGGTGTGGTCATGTCAATCCCGATGTGGGCAGCAGAATCCGTTGGTAATATCCTTGATACTCAGCGCTCTCCGATTCAGATTCCAGCCAATAGTGCATCTATCGACAGAGATGCCAGTGCGCTGGGAGCTATGCTGATACAGGCAGTTGTTCTGGTCATGATTGAATCCGGTCTTTTTGTAATGCTGGCACGCATTATGATGGAAAGTTATGGTACATGGCCTGCTTTTAGTTTAACGCCACCATTTGAACCGGGCCATCTCGAAGTGCTGCTGAAGCGGTTTGCCGAATTGTTCTGGCATATTGTTGTGTACGGCGGCCCAGTCCTGATGCCATTATTGCTGATTGATCTGACGTTTGCCCTGCTCGGCGTGTTCGCTTCTACTTTACAGATTTCGTCGGTTTCTTCTCCGATTAAGAGTCTGGTCGGTATGTTTATTTTGCTGATTTATTGGCCTACGTTTTCACATTATGTGGCAGAAGATTTTGCCCATATTCTGGATTTCTCTGCCAGCTTGTTACAAGCAGCACCAAAACCTTAACGCATCACTTGTGAAAATACTGAGCTGGAGGCTGTATCGTGAGTGATGAAAAGAATGAAAAACCTACCGATAAGAAACTAGACGATGCCCGAAAAAAAGGGCAGGTTGCCGTTAGCCGTGATCTTGCCCGTTTGATTATGCTGGTCTCTGTCATGGAATTTGCGTTTATTACGGAACCTCTTTGGCGGCAAAGTCTTTTATCCTTAATCACACTGTCAACAAATCGTCTCAATGAACCTTTTCCTGTCGCGCTGGCAGAAATGCTGCATGCCGCGGGTATGCTGTTGTTCCTGGTATTCGGGGCTTTTTTTCTGCTGTGTATTGTAATGGCGATGGTCGCCTACTGGGGGCAGTTTGGCGTGCTGCTGGCTCCTGATATGGTGACACCCAAGTTCGACAAAATTGATCCTGTGAATGGCTTGAAACAGTTATTTTCAAAGAAAAAACTGGGTGAATTGTTGCTGTCCCTGCTGAAGGCTGTGGTCATTAGTCTGATCACATATATTCTGATCAGAAGCCAGTTAGGTACCATCCTGCAGTTTGCCGGAGGGAGTCCTAAAGATATTTATTTTGGTTTTTTTGAATTGGTTCGTCTGATTTTTCATGTTGTAGCAGGCCTATTCATTGTGATTGCGGTACTTGATTTTGCTCTACAAAAATATCTGCATGCGAAATCGCTCAATATGGATATGGAAGAAATCAAGAAGGAACACAAAGAATCTGAAGGTGATCCTATGATCAAGGGGATGCGCAAGCAACTGGCAAGACAGTTCGCCATGGAAGGACCGACATCACAAACACAGAAAGCGAATGCCGTTGTAGTTAACCCTACGCACTTTGCGGTAGCGATGCTTTTTGACAGCACGACACCGGTGCCTATTGTGTTAGCTAAGGGGAAAGATGAAATAGCGCAGGCGATGATCGCAACTGCTAAAGAGTCTGGCATTCCGGTAATTCGCCACGTCTGGCTGGCACGCACTCTATATGCCACTTGTCGTACCAATGCGGTCGTTCCTAAATCGAGCTATGAAGCCGTTGCACACGTTTATGCAGTGGTGAGCGAAATGGTCAGCAACAGACAGACTGACCGTACCGTAGAGCTGGAAAATTACGGAGAACCACCTAGTACATATCATGATTCCTCTGCCAGACAGTAAAAAACTGGTGTCGTTTTACCACAACTGGTGATGATGATTTATGGGATGTATTTCCTTCGTCAGCCAACTTCCCTCCCAAAGGCGAGGATAGGTGGTGAGTGCCTGGCGCACATCAATTCTGTGAATCATATAAAAAATTCAGGGAGTTTGACGATTCAGAAAAAGGGAACATAACACCTCGTTTGAGTATCATTTGTGGAAAATTTAAGGCAAAAAAATTGTAGGAAAAAGCTACCAGAGTGAAGACATGGTACATCACAACGATAAATAGGGCACTCCTGAGATCAAAAATGTTGATCTGCCTTTCATCGCTCTTGTTCCGGATAAAACACAAGCTTATTTTAATAATACGCATAATAAGTTAGCGGAATTCCGGGAAACTGTTTACCCAGATTCATCACATGATAATTAATCCAGGCCGCTAGTTTGGGAGATCTGGTTTGCATCACAAAAGAAAAAATCAGGTTTTAAAAAAGCCGACAAAGAGTTCTTTTTATTTTGAGTGAGATCTGGGAAATTAGAGATGAATGAAAGGCGTTTTATTCTTCAGTTTTGAGGGGACATGATGGAAGTGGGTAAAAAAAATATTGACATAAAAATGGAACTATTTATTAGTTGCTTACACTCATAAGTAAGCTGATAAACACTGCTCTTTTTGTATGATGCTGATGCTCAGCTACGCCGAAAATATTGGACTAAGGAAACCGAAAATAGAATTCGGGGAGGGTGCTAATTTTTCTTTATATTGCTGTTCAGAATGCAAAGCATCGAAGCATTAAATCGTATAGACAAAAAGGAGAGTGCCTCATGCATGTTGATAACATTGTGATGGATACAAAGGCAATCAGAAAACGGTTTCGGCTACATAGAGTGAGTACGGAACCTGGAAAATTTATGATTCCACGGATCAGGGGAGTTATTCCCTTTGCTCTTTTTGTGGGGAGTCTCGGCAATACGGCCAGAGCATACGCTGATCGTATTGACCGATATGTGCTGCATCATCTCATTTTTAATATCATGTTGATTCTACGCCAATTCACGTAACTATATGCGACGAGGGAATAAAGTCGCTTCCCATGCTTTGTTTACCGTAATGATGTTGAGCATTTATTTTTAATGTAACTACATTAAGGAACCTCTGATTAAGTCTGGCTCACTATTCGTAACTAATTGATTTTTCGAGAATTAATTTGACGAATTTGAACTTAACAGAGGTTTCTTAAGTTATATCAGCGGAGTTTTATATTATGTCTAACATACCATCTAATAATTCGTACTCTTCTAATAGTGGCTTTGGAACTGATAGCTATCTGTATCAAGTATCAAAGCTGCCCCAACCTACCATTCCTGGTCAGACCAGTGTTGCTAGTAGTGATATTCAGAGTACTACCAAGACTCTGACATCTTCTGACCAGACGGATATTTCAAGTCCAAGTACAGGCCAAGATTCCATGTTGAATATGGTCTTGCAATGCATACTGATGTTGTTGCAAATGTTATTGCAAATGTTTACGAGTGGTTTGGGAAATAATTCTGGCTCATCATCACCATCACCATCACCATCACCATCACCATCACCATCACCATCACCATCACCATCACCATCACCATCACCATCACCATCACCATCACCATCACCATCACCATCACCATCACCATCACCATCACCATCATCCACAACTGGCGGTCTCTCGGACGCGGCAATTGCAGCAAATCCAGAGGTGGGTAAATGGAATGCAGACATTGCTGCTGCGGCAAAAGCAACTGGATTAGATCCTAATTTGTTGGGTGCTCAAATTTGGGCTGAATCTCGTGGAAATTTAGACACTCACACCACGAATGCGGACGGAACTACTGATTATGGTTTGCTCCAAATTGGCAAAGAACGCTGGCTTCGCGATATTGTTCCCCATCTGAGTGCTGACGATAGGGCAAAAATTAAAGAGGCAACAGGCAAAGAGGCTGAAAATTTAGATGTAGCACATAATGCTCGCGATAATTTGGTTGCAGGTGGTTTCCATGTTAAAGGTTGTATTGCAGCACAAGGCAGCGTGGAACTAGGTTTACGTTATTACAATACCGGAAACGTCGATGGTGCTGGAAGTAATGGTTATGTGAAGAACGTACTGGAATATAAAAGAGAACTCGAGGCAGGTGAAAAATTGAAACAAGACCCGTATTCCGGCGAAAATGGCACCGCGCGTGCTGGTCAGGTTTAAAAGAAAGCACGGAAATGCTTTTCATTCAGGGAGAGAATGAACAGCGCGGATGTCGTTGCTGCTGTTCGATGTACTGACAAATAATCGCGATTGTATTACCGCAACAATAAGTTGTGAAATAAGAGTGCGACTATCCAACACCGCTCTAAAGAAGCCTGCAAATAAAAGTGTGTAAGTCATTCTGGCCAATGAACCCCCGATAATGGGGAAAAGCCAAAATGACGATAAACGCCATGGAAAGAAACAAACTGCAGGCTCTGACCAAAGAGTTGGCGAAAGATATCAAGACCGAAGCTGATTTGAATACATTCTCCCGTGAGCTGTTCAAGCTCACGGTGGAAACGGCACTCAATACAGAACTGACCAAGCACCTGAGCCTATAAAAAAATCTGTGTAAGTTCTCCCGGAACTATTGGTGAGCGTTGATGCGCTCACCGAATTCTATATCAAAGCGATTCAATGCCTGTCGCAGTGTTGTATAGGCATGGTCCATTTCTTTGCTGCTTGCTGTATCGCCAGATACACCACCTTCATGGCAGACGCGTCGTAAGCACCCGGTAAAGTCGTCTTGAACCGCGCTCCGGATTTATAGAACATAGTGTCCACGTAATAACTGGGTACATGTACATTATGAATCTGAATGCAGTTCCTCCCGTGCCAAGGCGCCGACG